>JANXPS010000296.1 GCA_025357175.1 Deltaproteobacteria bacterium
TGATGCTTTGCAAGGACGCGCTCTCCAAGTTCCCGGCGCTGCCCAAGCTGCTGGGCAAGCTTCGCGGCATCCTCGACAACGAGACGATGGCGGCGCTTGTCCGCGAGTCGGCATCCTCCGACCCGAAAACGGTCGCCCGCAAGTTCCTGAAATCGCGCAAGCTGATCTGATGCATGCGGGATAGGGAACAAGCCCCGGTCCTCCGGTTCCTATCTTCCACCCGTCTGGCGATCGCCCTCTGCCTGATCCTGGCGGCGGGCGGAATCGCCGGATCGGTTCTCTACAACGGGAACACCGCGGCTTCGACCCGCGGCAGCGGCAACCTGTTCCATTCGCCCGTATTTCTCCTTCCCGCATTCCTGCTTATCCTGAACGTCGCCTGCTGCGCGTTCACCCGCCTGCGGGCGGGGCTGTTTCACGGCCTCCGGGCGGTATCCTTCATCGGGCTGCACGCGGGGCTTCTGCTGCTGGCTGCGGGGTTGATCGTGGACGGTCGATACGCGTTCGTGGGCACGCAGTATTACCGGATCGGCGAGCCCTCGGCGGCCCACTTCGACTGGCGAGACAATAACGACCGGACCTTTCCGTTCACGGTCGAAGTGACCGGCTTCTCCGAGCGTTACCACCCGATGAAGCTGCAGGTCGGCATCAAGGATGCCGCCGGGAAAAAAATCGGGCCGTTCATGGTCCGCGAGGGCGTTTCATTCAAGGTGCCCGGCGTCGATCTCACGGTGACACCCCGCCGCTTCGACATCCGGGAAAAAAAGCTGACGTTCGACGCGTCCAGCGCGGGTCGAGAGGTCGAGGGCGTCATGGCGGACACCTCCGGAGCCGCGATTCCAGGAGGATTCCTGGTGGTTCCGGTCGCGTGGGCCGACCCCGAGGTCGCCGAATTCGCGGCCAAGATCCGATTCGCGGGGGTGGAGGGCGCGACCGGGATACAGGACCTTCGGGTCAACCACCCGGCCTATTTCGGGGGCGTCACGTTCTGCCTGTCCACATCCTACCTCGATGCGGCGGGAGGGCGGATCGTCGGGCTCCAGATGACGCGCGAGCCGGGTGCCCCCTGTTTCTGGTCCGGTGCATTCCTCTTCGGTGTTTCCCTTCTGGCGGGCGTCTACCGCAGGCGTCGCGAGTCCGGGCGAAAAGCCGGAGGCGACGAGGTCGCGGTTTTTTCAAGGGGACCGTCCGGTTCGGCGGCGGTGTCTCTCGTCCTTGTGCTCCTTTTGACTTTCGCCTGGGCGGTAGAGGCTTCGGCATTCGGCCGGGCGATCACGGCCGACGAAACATGGGAAGGCGAGGTGAAGATCGTCGAACCGGTTTCGGTCGAAAAAGGGGCGACGCTGACGATCCGGGCCGGGACCGTCGTGCTGCTCTCGGGCGCCGATCGCGGTGCATCCGGCTGTCCCGACGGCGGCATCCAGGTCTACGGAAAATTCCGCGTCGAAGGCACGCAGGCCCATCCTGTCCGCTTCTCCCGCCTCGATCCGTCAAGCCCCTGGAACGAGATCTTCATCAAGGAGGCCGACGCCGTGATCCGGTACGCGGTCGTCGAGGGCGCGACCTGGGGGCTGCACATCCACGACGGCGACGTGTCGATCGAGCGGACGACGCTGCGCGGCAACGGCGGAGGGGCGCGGCTCAAGGGGACCGGGGCAAGATTCGAGCGTTGCACCATTCGCGACAACGGGATCGGCCTGCGCTTCTGGGACGGCGGCCCGCGCATCACCTCGTCCTCGATTGCGGGCAACCGCACCGGGCTCTTCTACAGGGACGGGCGGGGGGGTGGTAAAATCAAGGGCAGCAGGATAGAAAACCTCGAAACCGACGCCAAGATCGGCGACTGGGCGAAGGGCGACCTCGACCTGACGGGCAATTACTGGGGTGGCAGGCCCAAAATCAGCGATTACCGCGGGGCGGGCGCCAAGGGGAAAGTGCGTACAAGCCCCATCCTGAAAAGGGCACCGGCCGGCGTGGGCGCGGATTGACCCCACTCCTTCAGATGGCTGAAAGGAAACACATGCATCCAGGCGGATTTAATCGGCGAGATTTCCTGAAGGCGGCCGGAGGGGCCGCAGGACTGGCTGTGGCCGGAGGGGTGCTTCCCTCGCTCGTCGAAGCGGCAGCGCCGGTTTCGTCGAAAACGGCCGTCGTCGGCGCGGCGTCGGGCCCGAACGTTTCCGACAACGTCCGGCGGGCTGTCACGGCCGCAGGTGGCATCGGCGCATTCGTCTCCCGCGGCGACGTCGTCGTCCTCAAGCCCAATATCGGCTGGGACCGCAAGCCCGAGCAGGCCGCGGACACCAATCCCGAGCTGGTCGTCGCCGTCGCCGAACTTTGCCTCTCCGCCGGGGCGAAATCGGTGAAGGTCTTCGACCGCACCTGCAACGAGCCGCGCCGCTGCTACGTCAACAGCGGCATCCAGGACGCGGTCGAAAAGTTCGCGGCGAAGTCGGGTTCCTCCGGCGTGCTGCGCATCTACCACGTCGAGGACCGCAAGTTCGTCCGGACCGCAATCCCCGGGGCGACCGCGATGAAGGAATGGGACCTCTACAAGGATGCGCTCGAGGCCGACAAGGTGATCAACCTGCCCGTCGCCAAGCACCATTCGCTGGCGGGCATCACGCTCGGTCTCAAGAACATGATGGGCATCATGGGCGGCAACCGCGGGCAGCTTCACTTCAACCTGTCCGACTGTCTGGTCGATCTCCAGCGTCGCATCCCGGCGCGGCTGACCGTGATCGACGCCACGCGCGTCCTGCTGCGGAACGGCCCGTCGGGAGGCAACCTCGCCGACGTCAAGGCGTTCAATACCGTGTTCGCCTCGGGCAACGCGCTGGCGGCCGACCTGGCGGCTGCCGACCGGATCTTCGGGTTCAAGCCGTCCGAGGTGGCCCACCTCAAGAAGGCGATCGAATCGGGACTCTGGTTCGCCTCGCCCGCCGGGTACCGGATCGCCGAAGGGTAGCCATGGTAGCCTCGTCCCCGACAAGACCCTGGCTGTTCCTGGCCGGATTGGTCCTCATGCTCGCCGGCTGTGCCCACGCACCGGCCGGCGGTCCTGCCACGACTCCCTCCGTGCGCATCATCGACCGCGACACCGAGTGGCGCGGGGACGTCCGCGTGGACGGCATCGTCCACGTCCGCAAGAACGCGACGCTGACCATCGCGCCGGGCACGCGGGTCCTTTTCGAGTCCAGGTCGTTCGCGGCCGGCGAGGAGCACGAGGGGTTTACCGGTCCCGGCTTCAAGGTCGAGGGGCGGGTGATCGCCGCCGGAACAGGGGACGCGCCCATCCTGTTCACGCCCGCGGGCGGCAAGGCGTTTCCCGGGGGGTGGGACAAGCTGCTCTTCACCTTCAGCAAGGGAAGCCGCTTCGAATGGTGCACCTTCGAGGGCGCCCGCTACGCCTTCCACACCCATTTCTCCGAGCTGTCGGTTTCCCGCTGCACCTTTCGCGACAACGAGGAGGGGATGCGGATGGGCAATTCCCGGATCCGCATCGAGGATTCGGTCTTCACCCGCAACGAGATCCGCGCGATCAATTTCCGCGATTGCCGAAACGAGATCCGGCGCAACCTGGTCTACGGCAATGGCGACGGCATATTCCTCCATTCGAAGGACGGGTCGTCCGTCATCCGCGAAAATGACGTCTATGCGAACCGCCATTTCAACCTGCGCATGGGCGACCTTCACACCGAGGACGTCGACGCCGGCGGCAACTGGTGGGGGACCGCCCTCGAAGGGACTGCGCGCGCGAAGATCTACGACGGGGCGAACCTGCCGGGAACCGGGCGAGTCCGGCTTTCGCCGATGCTATCCCGTCCCCCGGTGGCAGGTGCCGAGATTCGCGGGGTCCTGGTCTTCGGACAGTCGCCCGTCAGGAGCGCCGAAGTCCGTGCGCTGGTGTCGCTTTCCGACGGTTTTTTCTCCGACGATATCGCGGGCAGCGCCCTGACCGATGCCGACGGCCAGTTCGTGCTCCCTGTTCCTCCCGGCCGCTGGTTCGTCTCGGGCCGCAAGGGGAAAGACGCCGGATCGCTTTTTTCCTTCCCCGGCCGGAACCCGGTCACCGTCGCCTTCGGCGAGCATGAAAACGTCGCGCTGCCTGCCGTTTCCCTGCCGTCACTTATGTCCCGGTCGATCGCCTCGCAACGCCCCGGCATACTCGTTCGCGCCACATCCGATGGGGCCCCGGTCGCCGGAGCAACCGTCCAGGCCTTTCGCCCCGATGCCCCCGATTTCCGCGGCCCGGGCGAGGCGTCCGCGCTGACGGGCGAGGGGGGGACGGCGCTGCTGGCGCTCCGCCCCGGGAAATACCTGCTGACCGCTCGCAAGCGGCCCGGCGGCGCCGCGCTCGGCGTGGTCGAGGAAGGCGGTCTGTTCGGCGCCTGGCCCGGTTCGCCGGCCGGCTTCGCCGGCACCTCTTTCGAGGTCGAGATTCCGATGTTCGAGAAGCGCGGCCTGATCGGGCACGACGAACCCGCCGCGGATCCGGGTTCCTCTGACACCGGGAAACCGCTGCCGGGCACGGCCATGCTCGGGGAATCGGCAGCCGAGGGGCACATCGTCTACTTCTACCGTCCCGGCGAAACGATCGGCCGGCCGCTGGCGCGCTCCTCGGTCGTCTCCGGCCGGGGATCTTTCCAGGTTTCGCTGCCCGGCGAGGGCGAATATGCGGCGTTTCTTCGGAAGGCGATCCCCGGCGCGCCGGCCGGCGTCGACGAGGAGCGGTTCGGACCCGTCCATGTCGCCGTCCGGGCGGGTCGCCTCGACCCGGCGACGCTCCGTTTCGGAAATTCCCCGCAGTGAGCCGCGTCGGGCGAATCGCGGCATCGCTGCTGCTTTCGCTGGCAATACTATTCCCGCGCCCCGTGCTCGCCGACGATCCGCCCCCGGCGGCGGAGGGGAACACGCTTTCCGGAAAACTGTCCGGGGTTGTTCGCGTTTCCGGCGAAGTACATGTCACCGACGACGTGACGATTCTATCCGGCGCGACGCTGACCGCAGCGCCGGGCACCGTTTTCGTGTTCGGGAAAAGCGATTCCACCAAAGTCGATCCCGAGCAGTTCTACAGCGGCGTCGAACTCGTCGTCCGCGGCTCGTTCGAGGCCGAGGGCGCTTCATTCCGGTTTCCGAGCCGACAGGGCGGGGTCGTGGTGGACGGCGGGCGGGCACGACTATCAGGTGGAACGATCTCCGGCGCCGAGGCGGGGCTGACCGTGATGCAGGGCGGGGAGGCGACCGTCGACAAAACGTTTTTCGTTGCCGACTGCCGAACCGGCGTGGCGATATTCCCGGGATCCCGGCTCCGGGTCGCGGCGGGCGTCGGCCTTCGCGTCTCGGGCAACGGCGTGGGACTGGTCCGTTTCCCCTCCGCCGATCCGGCTCCGGCCGGACTCGTTTCGACGGGCAACGAGGAAGCCGACGCGATCGATTGGGATGGCGCCGGGGATCCCGCTGCGCCCCCATCGTTTGCAACCCCCGGACCGCCCGCATCGGCCGCCCGGATTGGTGACACGTTCATCGATGCCGACCGGACGCTTTCGGGCGACATCGTCGTCGACGGCGTCATCCGCGTCTCTCCCGGAACGACGTTGACCCTTTTGCCCGGGACGCGCCTCTTTTTCACCTTTCGCGACACCGACGGCGACGGGATCGGCGAAAACGGATTGTTCCTCCAGGGCAACATCAGCGCGCGCGGCACGGCGGAAAAGCGGATCGGCTTCTACTCCGTCTCCGGCGATACCCGGGGTGCCTGGGATTCGATCAACTTCATGGCCAGCGACCAGGGCGAAAACATCCTCGAGCACATCGACGTCGCGGGCGCCTATCGGGGCCTGCATGCCCACTTCAGCAAATTGAAGGCGGCCGATGTCCGCATCCTCCGCTGTTACCGGGGAATGCAGTTCCAGGAGTCCGAGGTCGACCTGTCGAACGTGTCGGTCGTCGACGTGCTCAGCGTGCTGCGCGGGCGCGACGCCACCGTGCGCATTGCCGGGATGACCGTCCGCGGCGCCGTATCGGGGATCAATCTGTTCAGGAGCGCGGTGACGCTTTCCGGGATCGACATCGACCGCGCCGGATGGTACGGAGTTCGCCTTCGCGACAGCCGTGCGACGCTCTCCGACAGCCGCTTCTCCCGGATGTTCGTCCCTCTCTCCGTGCAGGAAGGGACGGTGCGGATTTCCGGCGTCTCCTCGACCGACTCCGGGCTCGCCTCGTTCTCGCTGCTCGAAGGCGATGTTACAATGGATGGGTACCGGGCCATCGGCGCCAGGGTCGACGGGATCAGCGCGGCCAAGGGGAGCGCCCGGTTATCGGGCGGAGTGATATCCGGATACAGGCGCGACGCGGTCCACTTGTCCGGGCCGGCCGTGCTTTCGCTTGCGGGCGTGAAGGTCGTCCCCCCGACGGGGGTCAAAAATATTCCGGTTCACGACGGCAAGGTCGTCCCGGGGCTGGGAATCGTGCTGTTTGAGTAAAACGTCGAAAATCGTCTTCATCCTGCTGCTGCTGGGTACCGCGCTGGTCGTCGCAAAGGGTTTCTTCCATCCTCCCAAACCGCCGCTCCGCGTCGCCTTCCAGGTGTGCAATTCGCTCGAGGAAAACAAGGCGCGATTCGAGGTCTTGGGCGCATATCTCGAGAAGAAGCTCGGGCGGAAGATCCTCCTTTCCCATGTGAACACCACCGACTTCGTCGAACTTGCGAAAGCCGGACGGTTCGATATCGCCCAGGCCAACGGCTACATCTACGTCAACGTCAAGGAACGGGCCGGCGCCACGCTTCTCGCGCGTGAGGAAAAGCTCGATACCGGCAGGGACACGGGCGGTCTCATCGTCGTCCGCGCCGACTCGGCGGTTCGCGACCTCGCGGGGCTCGCCGGGAAGACGATCGTCTACGGGCCGGTCCTGTCGCCCGGCGGCTACCTGACCCAGTACGACACGCTGCTGTCCGCGGGGCTCGATCCCGAAAAACTCTTCAAGAGCTACACCTTCCTGCCCGGGGCGTGGCAGCACGAAAAGGTGGTTTTTTCCATCCTCTACGGCGCGGTAGACGCGGGAGCGGTCAAGGTCGGCGATCTCGAGAGGATGGCGGCCGAAGGCAAGATCCGCCCATCCGATTTCCGGGTGCTCGCGAAATCCGAACCCGTGCCCAACTGCACCTTTTTCGCCTTGCCGCATGTGGCTCCCGCCGAAGCGAGCCAACTCAGGGAGGCGCTGCTCCGACTTTCCGCGGGCGATTTCGCCGAGGTCAACGGGGAGCGTCTCAACGTCTTGAAGCGGGACGGGGTTCGGGGATATTTCCCGGCGCGCGACGAGGAATTCGACGTTCTTCGCCGGATGTCCCGCCGCGCCAACCTGCCTCCCTACGAAAAATTCTGATGGGCGCGCTCGAAGGACGGAAACTGACGGTGATGGCGCTGCTGCTTGCGGCGGCGGCGGCGGCCGGCGCGGGGCGCGTCGGGGCCGTCGGGCATTTTTCGGTACCGGTCACGGGCGAGGCGGCGTGCGCCCCCGAAGACGTCGCACGGTCCCTGTCGCTCCTTGTGCAGGCTCGCGAGGCCGAAAGACGCGGTGAGGTCGCCGGGGCGCTGTCGCGGTATCGCGCCGCGGTGGCTGCCGACCCCCGACTGGCCGACCGGAAAGACCCCCGCTTCCTCGGCCCTTCTTTCGAGCGTCGGCTCAACGAGTGGATCGCCGGCCTCAAGGGCGGCCGCATCCCGGCCGGGACGTCGGCGCTTCCGGACGCATCCTATCTCTTCAGGCGAATGTACGGGGGGTGCGGGTGATCCGCCGGCTGTTCGCATATCCGGAGGAGGCATGGGCGCTGGCCGTCATGGGAGCGCTGTTCGGCGTGGTCGCCGCCGCGCTCGTGCTGTTCGGCAACCCGGCGTCCAGCGGACTCTGCGCCTCGTGCTTCCTGGTCAATGTCGCGGGGAGCATCGGCCTTCACGCCCGCGCTGCCCAGAGCTATCTTCGGCCCGAGCTGATGGGCATCGTGCTGGGCGCGTTCTTCGCCGCTTTCTCCGCGCGCGAGTTCCGGGTCTCGGGCGGGTCGTCGACGCTGCTCCATTTCGTCGGCGGCGCGTTCGTGCTGCTCGGCTGCGAAGTGTTCATCGGATGCCCGATCAAGGCGCTGCTCCGCACTGCGGGCGGCGGGCTGGCCGGCCTGACGGGGCTCGCGGGCCTTGCGGGCGGCGTCCTCCTGGCGGTCCTCTTCCTGCGCGACGGTTTCGCGCTGTCGTCCCGCAGGGCGCTTCCCGAGCCGCTCGGGTTCGCGATGCCGGTGGCCGCGTTCGCACTGCTCGCAACCGCGGTTTACGGGGCGGGACAGGCGCAGCCGGGCGGAACGTCGCACGCGCCTTTCGCGATTTCCCTGGCGGCCGGACTCTTTTTCGGCGCAGCCGGCCAGCGCAGCCGTTTCTGCGTCACCGGTTCACTGCGCAACGCCGCGCTGTTGCGCGACTTCCGCGAGGGCGCGGGAACGATCGCCTTCCTCGCGGCCGTGCTCGCATTCAACCTGGCCGTCGGCGCGTTCAACCCGACGCTGTCGTTCGAGCCCGGCGCCCACACCGACCTGCCGTGGGCTTTCATGGCGCTGGCGATGGTCGGCTTCGGCGCGACGCTGATCGCCGGTTGCCCGTTCCGCCAGTTGATCCGCGCCGCTTCGGGCGACCTCGACGCCGTGGCGGCGGTGGCCGGCATGCTGCTGGCGGCCGGGCTGTCTGTTCGTATCGGAATCGGTTCCTCCCCGGCGGGCGTAACCGACGCCGGCAAACTGGCCGTGCTGCTCGGGTGGGTGCTCTTTCTCTCCGCGGCGGCTTTCAAGAGAAAGGCAGCGTGATGGGGTCGGCGATTCTCGAACTCGGCAAGCAATTCCTCCTCGAACTTTGGCACGTATTCCCGTATTTCCTCGTGGGCGTGGCGGTCGGCGCCGTCATCCGCACGTTCCGGCTTCACGTCCGGATGCGCGACGCGCTCGGCAATTTCGGCGTCTGGGCGATTCCCGGCGCCATCCTGATCGCCGTCATCTCCCCCTTGTGCTCCTGCGGCACGATCCCCATCTTCGTGTCGCTCGTCTCCTCCGGCGTCCCGCTTGCGCCTGCGATGACGCTGCTGCTCATATCGCCGCTGATGAGCCCGAGCGGTTATTCGATCACCGCCGGCTACCTCGGGCTCCCCTGGGCCAACCTCAAGCTGTTCTCGGCGCTGTTCCTGGGCGCATTCGCGGGCACGATCACCTGGGCGCTCGAGCGGGGCGGCTGGTTCGGCCCCGCGGGACAGCAGCTCCGCTACAAGGGCAAGATCGACATCCACGCGGCCGATTGCCCGGGGGAACTGTCGTGCACATGCGGCGACCAGTGGAGCAACCGTCTCGCGCGCAAGGGACACGGAACCCCGGTCATCTTCCTCGCCAAGGCGTGGGAACTCTCGCTCAAGACGGGCAAGTTCACGCTGATCGGGGTGTTCATCGCTACGCTGGCCGAGAGCTATCTCCCGTGGCAATGGATATCCGGCTACCTGGGCGACGGATCGCTGCGGAACGTGCTCCTCGTCTCGTTCCTGTCGGTCCCGATCCACGTCAACGAGATCACGGCGGCGGCGATTCTCTATAGCCTTCCGCTGATGGCGAAGGGCCCGGCGCTCGCGTTCCTCATCGGCGGGCCGGTCACCTCGATTCCCGCGATGTCGGTCCTTTTCACGATGTGCCGCAAGCGCGTCGTGATCGCATTCCTGTGCATTTCCCTGGCCGCGACGCTGATCCTGGCGATGTCGTTCCAGGCGGCCGTCGACCGTTTCCCGACGTTCGGAGCCCGGTTCGACTACAGCGAGAAGAAGGTGAAATGATGCGACCCGAGAGAAATCCCGCGATCGTCTGGCGGCTCGAAAAGAAGCATTACGACGAGGCGTGGGAGGCGGCGCGCAACGACGAGGAGGATTTCGACGACAAGGGCGTGCTCACCCTCATGATCAAGGGCGGCATCCACCAGCTAAACCTGGTCGGCGCCGAGATCTGGACCCGCATCGACGGCACCAAAGACGACGCCGCGATCGCGGCCGAGATGGCCGAGCTGTTCGGCTGGGAACCCGGGGAGACGGTCGAGGCGGTGCGGGCGTTCCTCGAGGGAATCGCGTCGCGCGGCTGGGTGACGCTCTCATGACCATCACCCACCTCGCATCCCCGGTCACGGTCAACTGGGGCATCACGGCGCGCTGCAATTTCGTGTGCAGCCACTGCTTCTCGCGTCTAGACCAGGCGCCCGAGCTGTCCTCCGAAGACGCACGCCGAGTGGTCGACATCCTGGCCGACCACTCCGTGATGTTCCTCAACTACGGCACCGGCGAGCCGCTGCTCCGGAAAGACCTCTTCGAGCTGACGGCCTACGCGACGGCCAAGGGACTCAAAGTCACCATGAACAGCAACGGCTCGCTGATCGACGAGGCGGCCGCCGACCGGATCCGCGACGCGGGCTTCCACGGCGTCGGGATCAGCATCGACTCGGCCGACCCGGCGACGCACGACGCCTTCCGGCGCATGCCGGGCAGCTTCGACAAGGCGGTGCGCGCGGCGCGGCTGCTGCGCGAGCGGGGCGTTCCGCTGTCGATCTCCTCGGTCATCTGCAAGATCAACCACACCGGTTTCCCCGAGCTCGTGTCGCTTGCGCGGAGCTTTGGCGCCCACACGATCGACCTCCACAATTTCAAGTGCTCGGGCATGGGGGGCTTGAACAAGGACCAGCTCGACCTCTCGCCCGACGAATGGAAGGCGTTCTACGAGAGCGCGGTGCCGATGCGCGAGTCGGTTACCGACATCGACATCGCCTTCGACGACCCGATCCTGTCGCTTCTGGGCGCCGAGGACAAGGCCGCGCTGGTCTCCGGCTCCGTCTGCGGCAAGCTGTCGCTCTACGTCAAGCCCGACGGCGAGATCACGCCGTGCGGCTTCATCCCGATCACGATCGGACACATCCTCAGGGACGATTTCGGGACGATGTGGGAGTCGTCGCCGGTGCTCGACCACCTGCGCCACAAGTCCGCCACCGGGAAATGTTCGGGCTGCTCCAAGTTTTCCGCCTGCCTCGGCGGCTGCACCGCCCGTGCCCTCGCGGTCTACGGGTCGCTCGAGGCGCCCGATCCCCATTGCTGGGCCGAAGAGGCGGAAAAGTAAGGCCGGATGCCCTGACGGTGTTTCAAGGCTCCCAGGAAGCCCCGGACCAGCGACTCCACATGCAGTGGATGGAAGGCGAACAGGGCGGCGATGGTACGAGCACAGCTTCCTTTCCGCGTGGCGTCGAACAAATACTCGGGGAATCCGCAACCCTTTGTCGTTCCGGCGGTATGGTTTCGGGTAGGATAAAACAGGGATCAAGGAGGAGGCGTTAGTCGGCCGCGTGGAATTCGCACTCCCCATACGTGTCAGGTGGGACCTCGATTCGCAGGGCCGGGCAGCTCCAGCGCTTCGGATCGCCGCGCGAATCCGCGAGATCGAACCGCTCTTCGTCGAAATCTCGGCCACCGCACCGTCCGCTCTCCTGCTCCTTTCTCCCGTCATCGATTTGCTCGCGGGCGGTTTCACCCGGCTGTCCCTGACGCTCGGCCTGTTCCCCGGGGCCGCCGAATGGGCATCCGGATGGCCGGCCATCGACGTCGTGTGGCGGATTGCGTCCCCGTCCGATTTCGGCCTTGTGCCCGACGGGGCCGAGGCGGCCTCGTTCGTTCCCGACGGCGACACCATCGGGCTGCTTCCGGCCGTCCTCGAATCGTTCGCCCGAAGCCGTGCGTCGGTGCTGCATCTTCCGAACATCAACGCAGTTCACGCCATGTCCGGGGGCGGGCAGCTTCCCGTCCCGAAGCCCGAACAATATGCGGCCGTCGACCGGGCGATCGCCGCCGCGTCGATCGACCTCGGCGTCCGGCGCCTCGTCGTCCACGACTATTTTCTTTGGCGCATCCTGGCCCGGCGTTTTCCCGAAGCCCTCGGCGAGCGGCTCGAATTCGGCGGATGCCAGGCGGGCAGCGCGCTGGCGTATGTCGATCCCGAAGGCGACCTTTACCCCTGCGACGCCCTGCCGGCGCGCCTGGGCAATCTGGCGGGCGACGATTCGTTCCAGGCGCTCTGGGATGCACCCCGGCGAGCCTCCCTTGTCGAGGCCATCCGGGCGACGCCCGCCGGGTGCGAAGGGTGCGGCGTACTTCCCGCCTGTCGCGCCGGATGCCGCGGGATGGCGCAGGTCGCCGCCGGCACGCTCGATGCTCCGGACCCGGCCTGCCCGGGACCAGAACCGGCCCGATGAGTTTCGACGACGATTCCGAACTCGCCCGAAAGGTCCAGCAGGGCGACCGCGACGCATTCGAGACGCTGCTGTCGAGATACGAGCGGCTGATCTTCGCGTTCGTCTTCCATTTTTTTCACGATCCGACGCTCTGCCAGGACCTGACCCAGGAAACGTTCCTGCGCGCCTGGCGCTTCATCGGCTCGTTCCGCCTCGAAGACAAGTTTTCGACCTGGCTCTATTCCATCTCAAAGAACCTGTGCATCGACGAGCTTCGCCGTCTCCAGAAGGGGAGCACGGTCGACATCGAATCGATCGACCCCGAACTGTTCTCGACCGATTCCGACGGTTCCGGCGACCCGATGCGGTCGGCCGTCCTCGCGCAGGAAGGCGACGTGCTGCGCCGGATGATCGCCCATTTGCCCGAAAAATACCGGACCTGCATAATATTGTTTTATTTCAACGAGTTGTCCTATGAGGAAATCTCGGAGGTGATGAAGGTGTCTCTCACAAATACCAAAATCCTGCTATTTCGCGGAAAGAAGATGCTTTTCGACCTCTACCACAAGAAATCACCGGGATTGGGCGTAACAAGGGGCTGATTCTCCTTGTATTAGTATTCGTAGAACGAGAGGGCTGCGTCCATGGATACCCACGATTGCCGAAAATTCGAAGAGCTGATTGCCCGCTACGTTCACGGCGAGATTCTCCGCCACGAACGGGAGGTCCTCGAGCGCCATCTGGCTGAATGTCCCGGTTGCACGGTGCTTTACGGCGAGGTGGTCGAGACCGACCGGCTCATCCGTTCGCTGCCGCCCGCCGACGTTCTGCCGCCGCCCTGGCTCCATGCCCGGATCATGGCGAATCTGCCCGAGGGCGCCCACCGCCTTTCCTGGTTCGCGGGGTGGGGGCGATGGGGGTGGTCGATGGCTGCGACCTCGGTCGGCGCCATCCTGGCGGTCCTGCTCATGCGGGGCGGCCAGACGCCGTCGCCGGTTCGCACCGCCGCCGTTTCGCCCTCCTCGGTGTCGTCCGCCGCGCATGAAGCACCCCGCGCGCTCCCTGGGTCGGTTCTCCCCGCAGTGCCCCCCCCCGCGCCTGCGCCCGCACCCGTGGCGGTCCCCGCGCCCGTGACGGTGGCCCGGAATGCAGACGTTCCCGATGCGGCTCCGGCTGTCGCATCGGCGGTCAAGGTCATCCACGAGATCAAGATCTACCTCTATGCGCCCGCCGCCCAGCGCGTCGCCGTCACCGGCGATTTCAACGGATGGGACGCCAAGGGAGTCGAACTCAAGCCCTCCGGCAAGCCGGGCATGTGGGAAACAGATCTCGAGCTCAAGCCGGGCGCCTACGCCTACAACTTCATCGTCGACGGCGACGTCCTCGTGCCCGACCCCGATTCGCCCAACCAGATGCCCGACGGTTTCGGAGGCACCGACTCGATCCTCCTGGTCAAGGAGGGGGCGCCTGCATGATCCCCGAAGGGCGACCCCGGCCGATTCCCGGCCGGCTGCTCGCGCTTGTCATCCTTTCGGGGTTCCTGCTGTTTCCCGGGGCACCCGCGTTCGCCGAGCGATCGGTCGATGACCTTTGCCGCATGCGCGGCATCGAGAAAGAAAACGACCTCGCCCGGATCCGCAAGGCCTATTCGGCTGCGATCGCCGCGGGCATTCCCGAAGTCCAGCTCCAGCCCTTCGTCGAAGACATCCTCCTTCACAAACTCGATTGCAGCCAGGTCGTCAGGGTACTTGAGGTGTCCACCGAACTGCGCCGGAAGGGGCTGCCGTATTTTGTCGTTTTCAGCAAGGTGCGCGAGGGCATGGTCAAGGAGGCCTCTCCCGCGCTTGTGGTCGAGGCGGCCGAAGCCAAACTTAACTCTTTATCTGCATCACGCGATGTTCTAGAATCTTTGAAAACGATGGGTTATCGCGTGCGCGATTTCCAGAACGCGGCGCTTGTCTTGTCGTCCTACATCGAAAAGGGTTACACGGGGCCCGATATCGTGACCCGCATCGGCACCAAGGGGATTCAGGGGGCAGGGTTTACAGCGCTGTCCGGAATGGTCGACAAACCAGTAAGGCGGAAAGAGCGCTGACCTTGCAGACAAATAGCAGACGATTCTCCCTGGCGGCGGGCCATTTGCTCGCCGCAACGCTGTTGGTGTTTTCCGCTTCCGCCCTGTTCGCCGGGGTCGTCCACAGCCCGCACGACATTGCGACGACCGGCATCGTGACGCCGACACAAGAGGGGCAGGCGCCCGGCGGCGTCTGCTCGGCATGCCACCTGCCGCACAACGCGGACGTCGTGCCCGGCTGGATCTGGACGCGGTCGCTGAGCGGCCTCGGCGGGTTCGGGAACTATCGCGGCAATCTCAGCGCCAAGGGCGTTTCCGGCCCCAACTACGTCGCGGGCGACACGCTGCAATGCTACGACTGCCACGATTTCCATTCGGCCGGTGGCGTCGACAATTTCCCGCCGTACGGCGGTTTCAGTCCCAGCCACAAGCCGCAGGATATCGCGTTCGGCTTCACCAAGACGGGGCCGGGCGCCATGACCGAAGACGCCCCGGTCGGCAGCGTTTCGGGCTACTACGAAAACGCTCCGCCCTACGGCAGCACCTTCGGAGCCAATGCGACGGCGTCACCCCGAACCGACAACGTGGCGCTCGCCCACACGGGCGGGCACTATTTCAAGTCGGCCGACCCCGCCGGGTCTGTCTACAAAGGCGACAAGCTTCCCTGCCGCGACTGCCACGACGCGCACCAATGGTCGGCGGGCACCTACAAAAAGCAGGCCTTCTTCGCGCCCCGCATCATGACGACCGACCCGAATCTCTGGAGTAATGTCTTCGGC
>JANXPS010000297.1 GCA_025357175.1 Deltaproteobacteria bacterium
TCGTGCTCGCCAATCCACTGGTTGACCAGCCGTCCGCCCTCCGCGTCGCTGTAAAGGACGACCCACCCGATGCCGCGCATCGCCCCGGTCGCACGGAAGTCGGCTTCCCACTTGTCGATCGACGAACTGCAGGCCGACATCCGCAGGGCCAAGCAGATGACGAAGGGCATCGTCACCATCAACATCATGTTCGCGGTCCGCAACTTCATGGAGATGGTCAAGGCCTCCATCGAGGCGGGCGTCGACATGATCGCCACGGGCGCGGGTTTTTCACGCGACATCTTCAAGGTCGGCAAGGACGCCGGCGTTCCCATCATCTCGATCGTGTCGTCCCCCGAATTCGGCAAGCTGGCCGAGCGCAGCGGCGCCGACGCGATCGTGGTCGAGGCAAAGGAAGCGGGCGGCCACCTGGGAACGGACCGCGCGTTGCGCGACCTGTTTCCCGAAGTGCGCAAGGTGGTCAAGAAGGTTCCGCTGATCGCGGCGGGCGGCATTTCAACCGGCAAGGACATCGCCGAGATGATCGGCAAGTTCGGCGCCGACGGCGTCCAGATGGCGACCCGATTCGTGCTGACCAAAGAGTGCGACGTGGCCGACGCCTTCAAGCAGGCCTACCTCAACGCAAAACACGAAGACATCGTCTTGATCAAGTCGCCCGTCGGGCTGCCCGGCCGCGCGATCCGGAACCCGTTCGTCGACCAGTACCTGAGCGGTCTCGAGATCGGCGACGGCTGCTGCGACGCCTGCCTCAAGAACTGCGGCCACGAGTTCTGCATCGCAAACCGGCTTGTCATGGCGCGCAACGGCGACACGAAGGAAGGGCTCGTATTCTCAGGCGAAAACGTCTGGACGCTCAAGGATATCCCGACGGTGCGCGAGCTGTTCGACCGGCTGGTCTCCGAGGCCGAAGAATACTACCAGCCGGCTCCCATAGTCCCCTAGTCCCCGGGATTTTCCCCCGGCATCCGCTTTCACGGCTTCTGCTCCCGGCAGGAGCCGTTTCGTTTTTTCTTCCAGGTCATAATTGTTGTTGTGGCTTGTTCAATGTCGCCGTTTGGTATTACGATTGCCGGCTTTTTTTATTGCAGATGTTGACAACACGATTATTTGCTGTAATTATTGACTAAAGCACTAATCATTCCAAATGTGGGAGGTAATTATGGACAAGAGTGTATTGGTCGAACTTACTGCAGAAATTGTTTCCGCGCACGCTTCCGTCAGCGAAATGAATCCCGAGGCGCTCCTGAACGAAATTCAGGCGGTTTTCCAGAAGCTCAACGGGCTTGCAGCCGGTTCCGAAGAGGAAGTCATTGCGGTTGCCGGCGAAGTTAAGGCCGTGATGCCGATGGATCAGGCTTTCGGCGCGGAAAAGGTTTTCTGCATGGTCTGCGGCAAGGGATTCACGACGCTCAAGAAGCACATCGCGGTCAGCCACGAGATGACGCCCAAACAGTACCGCAAGGCGTTCAACATCCCGACCAAGGTGGCGCTCGTTTCCCGCAACTACTCGGAATCCAAGAAGAAGATCGCACAGAAGCTGGGCCTGGCCGACAAGCTGGCCGAAGGGCGGAAGAAGCGGTCCGACAAAAAGGCGGCAGCGGCGGCAGCGGCGGCAGCGTCGAAGGCATAAGCCGCAACCGGATGGGGTTGCCCTGCATCAAAGCAGGGCAAATACCCCAACCGAACAAGGAGTGTCCCCAATGACCTACGCCGCCAAGGATTTCAAGCATCTGCTCGGAACACCGGGGTTCAGCGACAACCTGCTGAACATTCACTTCACCCTCTATCAGGGTTATGTGACCAATACCAACAAGGTGCTCGACCAGCTCGCGGCTTATGCGGCCGAGGGCAAGTCGGCGACTCCCGAGTTCGCCGAGCTGAAGCGGCGCCTGGGTTGGGAATGGAACGGCATGCGGTTGCACGAACTCTATTTCGGCAATCTGGGCGGCAAGACGGCGCTGGATCCGGGCGGTCCGCTGGGCAAGGCGCTCGTGGCCGAGTTCGGCGGAATCGACAAGTGGGAAGCCGACTTCCGTGCGACCGGGGCGATGCGCGGCATCGGGTGGGTCGTCCTTTACAGCGACGCGGAGGGCGGACGGCTGGTCAACCAGTGGATTGGCGAGCACGACGGCGGCCATTTCGCGGGAGGCACGCCCATCCTGATCATGGATGTCTTCGAGCACGCGTTCTACCCCGATTACGGGGCGAAGCGGGCCGACTACATCGCCGCGTTCTTCAACAACATCGACTGGGCGGCGGCCGAGGCGCGGCTAAAATAGCGCGACGCCGACCGCACCACCCGATCGCAATCAAGGCCGTCCGGGATTTCCCCGGGCGGCCTTCTTTGCGTTGAGGCGGCTGCTCCCGTTTCCGTAGCGGAGGCGGGAGGGGGTCTGAGCGAAGTGCCGGTGGATAGAAGTGTTGCGGCTGACAACGGAGGCGAACAGCCCCCTCCCGCGTAGCGAAGGATTCGAGAGCAGCCCCCGAAAATCCGAATCCCCCGACGCATGGGGAGCGCCGGGGGACTTTGGCCGCCCGCTAAATTTGGCGGGGTGTTGCGGGCGGTGTTCCCTCTCCGGGGAGGAGGGGGCAAGCTCTTGGGCGGTTTGGCCGCCTGAATGACTTATCGGCAACGGAATAAAAAACTTTAATCCGCGATGACGTCCGGTTGGTAGACTGCCACAGGGCATTGCCCCACGGCGAAAGGGGAATCGTTGGATTTTTCCGAAATCATGCGCGACCTGGCGGTGGTACTCGCCATCGCTACGGTCGTGGCGATGGTCTTCGTCAAGATGCGGCTCTCTCCCGTCGCGGCCTTCCTCGTCGCGGGGATGATTCTCGGGCCCACGGGCGCACGCCTCGTATCCTCGCCCGACGTCGTGTCCGCGATGGCGGAGATCGGCGTCGCGCTCTTCCTGTTCACCGTCGCCATCGAAACGCCGCCGTCGAGTCTCGGCCGCTTCCGGCGGCAGATCCTGTGGGCCGGCAGCATCCAGGTCGCGACGACGCTCGTCATCGGGGCGGTCGCCACGGTGCTGGCCGGCTTCAGCGTGCCGATCGCGATCTTCACCGGTTTCATCGTCTCGGTTTCCTCCACCTCGATCGTCCTCAAGGTATACGCCGACCGCGGCGAGGCCGACAGCACCCAGGGGCGGCTGTCGGGGGGCATCCTGTTGCTGCAGGACATCGCGGTCGTCCCGATGATGCTGCTGGTGCCCATCCTGCGCGAATGGGGGAGCGCGAATCCCGCCGCAATCGCCCTGACCATGGGCAAGGCGGCCCTCGCCGTCGGCGGCGTGCTCCTGCTTGCCCGGGTCGTCATCCCCCTCTTGATGCGGGAAGTGATCCGGCTCAACAGCCGCGAGGTGCTCGGCCTCACAATCCTTCTCGTGTGCCTGGGCACCGCCTCGCTCGCGCACCGGTTCGGGCTCTCCATTGCCATGGGCGCATTCCTCGCCGGGCTCGCCGTATCCGAGTCGGAATACGTCCACGCGATCGCCGCGCAGGTCCTTCCGTTCAGCGACGTGTTCATCGGCGTCTCCTACATCGCGGTCGGCATGCTGATCAACCTGCAGTTCCTGGGCGCGCACTGGCCCGAGGTGGCGGGAATCGCCGCCGGCGTGGCGCTGCTCAAGTTCCTGTCGGTCTCTGCCGCGATCCGGTCGGTCGGCTACTCCTGGCGCGTGACGCTCATCACGGCCATCGGGCTCGTGCAGGTCGGCGAATTTTCCTTCCTGCTCATCGCCGACGGTTTTCGCACCGGGCTCATCGGGTCCGGGCCGTACCAGCTGCTCTTGTCCGTGACCATCCTGCTGATGATCGCGACGCCGTTCCTGATCCATGGCGCACCGGGGCTCGTCCAGCTGTTCGGTCTTCTCCCGGGTGTCGGAAAGGGCGGGGGCGAGACGCCCGGGGAGCCACCGGACCAGCGGACGCCCGTGCGGGAGAACCACGTCATCATCGCCGGCTACGGCGTCAACGGGAAGAATCTCGCGCGGGTGCTCAAGTCCACCCGCGTCCCGTACGTCATCATCGACGCGAACGAGTGGAAGGTGGGCGCCGCGCGGGCGGCCGGGGAGCCGATCGTGTTCGGCGACGTCCACAGTCCGAAGATGCTCGAGGCGGTGGGCGCTTCGCGCGCGCGGGTTCTCGTCGTCGCCATATCCGACCCGATGGCCACGCGCCGCGTGGTGGGGATCGCGAGGGGTGCGAATCCGGGGCTGTTCATCCTGGTTCGGACGCGGTATCTGGCCGATCTCGACGACCTGCTGGCGCTGGGCGCCGACGCGGTGATTCCCGAGGAGTTCGAG
>JANXPS010000307.1 GCA_025357175.1 Deltaproteobacteria bacterium
CGCCGAAGTCGCCGGCCCATCGAAGGCCACCAGCACATCGACATCGCTCCCGATCTTGGCGCTATCCCGTGCCGTCGATCCGAACAGCGCAAGATGCGTCACGCCGTAGCGTTCGGCCAGGATGGGCTTGCTGCTGGCAAGCAGGTCAATCGCGTCTGATCTTTTCAACATGGCCTCCATTCAAAGTTGCCCCGTGATCGGTTGCAAGTTCATGTAGCAACGGCACCCGAGAAGCGACACCATAACGGCTTTCTATAGTCCGAATGACTATGAAATCAGCCGTAGCAGACCATCTCGAAACTTGCCAAAACTGGGTGACACATTTTTATCTGGCGACATAAGCGGTCCGACCTTCTCGGCCCACTCGTGTTTGACTTGCCCTGGCAAAGGCCACCCCGCCCTTTTGATAGCAGCTGAACCACCTCGATACACTGCATCAGCAAGTAGTTCCCACGTATCGCATGCGCTGTCCTGCACATAGCGATCAAGAACCTCTCTTTTTGCCTTTGGATATGCCTTGAGTAAAGCGCTTCGGTCTCCCAGATACCAGGCTTCCATTTCTTCGATGGCCAGACGGAATAGCGTGTTGGGTTGCGGGTGACATGCATTTGCAACCGCCTTCAACTCTTTAAGGAAAGCCACGCAATCGCGCCTGTCAGTATCCAGAACCACAACCACGGCGTCGATGCCCGGAGTTTTCCCATAGCCCCGTAGCAATTTCGGTAACTGATCCAGCAAAATCCGTTTGGCTGGGTCGCCCGTCGTCACCAGTCCTCTTGGAATGCGTCCAATGCCCTTGTAATAGTGCAACCGCCATGTATGTGGCGCCCCAAGCGGCCCCATAAACATAGGCAAAAGCGATTGCAACAGCTTTCCCCCAGAACTGTCCTCAACCAATATCTCGATGTGCATGCCTACCTCGCATCGAGATAATCGCTGTACCAAAGACCGCCCAACGGCAAGCCTTCGGCCACAAGATTCTTGACAATCTCCATATCAGATACACGACGCACAGTCGAATATCCATCGCTGCCTTTTTCAAGAATCCACACCTCGTCCGCCGACAAAGCATCGACGAAATAGGGCTGGTGAGTAGTCACGAAAATCTGAGGTGCATTCTTCCTGCCGGTAGCATGACGGCGCAATTCGTGCGCCAGAGAATCCAGCAAGCGATGGTACAAACCGTTTTCCGGTTCCTCGATGCAAATGAACGGCGGCGGGTCGGGGTCTTCCATCAACAGTAGGTAGGCAAAGATTTTCAGTGTGCCGTCCGACATCTGCCCGGCATAGAACGGATCGTCAAACGCGCCATCGTTGAATTGCAGTAGCACACGTTTGTCCAGCGTCACATCGGTCTTGATGCTCCGTATACCGGGAATCTTGCTAGCAATGCGGTCGAGTATCGACTGGAACCGCTCCTTGTGTTCCCGCTCCATGTACTGCACTACGTTGCCGATGTTGTCGCCGTGGCTGTTCAGGTGGCGTTGCGCCCCGGCGGATGGCATTGAGCGAGCGGCATCCGGGTGGAAATACGACAAAAACCAGCCCTTCAGAAAATCGCGGAAGCGTTTGATGCGGGGGTGTTCCTTTAGCGTGCCCAAGGTTGCGATACCGAGCTGCCTAAGGTCCGTGAGTTCGACGGCCATCTTGGTATTGGGCTCCTCGTCACCCTCACCCTCAATGGCAGCATCCCCAGCCCAGGCCGTCCCTATCCCCCGGGTCAAACGCAGAAAGGGGTAGGGACGGCCAAATCGTTGTCCTTTTCGGCGTTGCCCCAGAAACTCCGATTGCACGTATGGACGACCTGAGTTGTCAATGTCGATAACCAGTTCATAGGTAATCGGCCGTTCACCCTTCGCCTCGCGGTAATAGATTTCGAAATGGATCGGATCAGTCACGCCGAGCGAACGCATGCGCTCGAAGCCACCGCGCTGCTTGGCATCACAGGCCGTCTCCACATCCGTCGACAGGCAATCGGCGACAAAGCCGAAGGCGTCGAACAGCGTGCTCTTGCCGGAACCATTCTTGCCGATGACGACAGTAAATGGCGTCAGTGGCTCACCTCCTTGCTGGGTCGACAACTTGCCCAGCGTTACGTCACGCAAGGCGCGGTAATTCTGGACTCGGAATCCTTCGATCAAAGCCATAGTCTGTTCCTTTAAGACAAATTACCCGGATTCGCCACCTATCAAGATGCGAGCCGTGTTGCCAATTGTGGTTATACCTTAAACACCTTCATCACCTCATCCCCCAGGTGATTGATGACCTTCACCGCGATGCGCCCGGATTTCGGTTTCTCGAAGGGCCGCGAGGTGTCGCTGTTCAGGGTGGCCCAGGCTTCCTGATCGATCTCGGCTTTCAGCGTGGTCTTCAGCGCGCTGTAGGGGTCGTTGGCGCCGAGGAAATAGGCGTGGCGGACGAA
>JANXPS010000002.1 GCA_025357175.1 Deltaproteobacteria bacterium
GTGCTGGTCGCGACGGGCCTTTTCGCCTGCGGGGTGATCTTGTGCTGGCGAGTCCTGCTTCCGGCGGGGATCGGTTTCCTCGTGAGTTTCGAGGCGGACGGCACGCGGGCGTTCATTTCGGCCCGGACGTTCATCTCGTTCGTCGGAACGATGCTGCTCGCGCTGGGGCTGGCGTTCGAAATGCCGCTCGTGGCCTTCTTCCTGGCGAAAGCGGGATGGCTCACCCCCGTCTTCTTCAAGAAGCGGTGGCGCCATGCGATCCTGGTCTGCACCGTCCTGGCGGCGGTGATCACCCCGACCCCCGACGTCTACAACATGACGCTGATGGCGCTCCCGCTGCTCGGGCTCTACTTCGTCAGCTTCGCGGTGGTGTTGCTCGTCTCCCCTAAAGCGACCGCACCGAAAGCGACAGGTCCGAGATCATCCGCTGGTCCTCTTCCCCCGGACGGCCCGACGTCGTGAGGTAGTTGCCCACCATCGTGCCCGTCGCGCCCGCGGCGAACATCAGGCATTGCAGGTCGCGCAAGTTGACCTCGCGGCCGCCGCAGACGATGATTTCCCGGTCGGGGTGCACCAGTCGCAGCATCGCGATGATCTTGATGCACTGGATCGGCGTCAGCTCCCGCTTCCCCTCGGATGGCGTTCCCTCGACCGGATTCAGGAAATTGACCGGGATCGAGTCGACGTCCAGCTCCCGAAGCGTCATCGCCAGCTCGACGCGGTCCGCATCGCTTTCACCAAGTCCGAAGATGCCGCCGCAGCAGACCCACGCCCCCGCCTTTTTCGCGGTGCGCACCGCATCGACGTCCCGGTCGTAATCGTGGGTCGTGCAGACGCTCGGGAAAAATGAGCGCGACGTCTCAAGGTTGTGGTGGATCGACCTCAGGCCGCGCGAAATCAGATACGCAACCGTTTCGGCGGGCAGCGTCCCGAGACTGACGCACGTTTCCAGCCCCAGCTCCCGGGAGATCTTCTCGACCGCGTCGCCGACCTTTTCCAGTTCCTCCCGGCTGCCCATCGACAGGCCGGATGCCACGATCGAGAATTCCCGCGCGCCCCGCTCCTTCGCGCTTCGCGCCGCCTCGACCATCGATTCCGCGTCGATCAGCGGAAACTTCGGGATGTCCGCCTTCGACCGGCGCGACTGCGAGCAGAAGGAGCAGTCCTCGGAGCAGTGCCCCGACTTCGCGTTGACGATCGAGCAGAGCCGTATCCCGTCGCCCTTGAACCGGCTGCGGACCCGCTCGGTCACGTCGAGCAACCGCCAAAGAGACTCGCGCGGCAACGCCAGCACCACGAGCGCGTCCTCGTCGCCGATTCCGCCTTCCGCCATCGCGGCATGTTCGATCCGTCCCCAGAACGGTTCCATTCCGTATCCTCTCGAATGTGATCAGGCCATTCTGGTGTCGCCGGCCGCCACTGTCAACCCACCGCTATGCCCGAGGTTTACAGCTCCCCCGTTTGACGCAAGGGACGCCCAAGAAGGTAGAATGAACAGCCGGGTGAGATCAAAGGGAAACGGAGACGCCGGAACGGCATGGAAAAACGGTTGCTCGTGTTCGATCTCGACGGGACGCTCGTCGATTCGAGGGAAGATCTGGCGTTTTCGGTAAACCACGCGATGGCGGTGCACGGCCTGCCCGTGCTTTCGCTGGAAAGGGTCTGCGAATTCGTCGGCGACGGGGTGACGATGCTTTTGACCCGGGCGATCGGGACCGGGTACGCCGGGCTGTTCCCCGCTGTCAGAAAGACCTTCCTCACCCATTACCGGGAGCATCTGCTCGACCGGACCCGCCCCTATCCCGGCGTCCTCGAATCGCTCCTGGCCCACGGGGGCGACTACCGGATGGCGGTGCTCACGAACAAGCCGATCGGGATGACGCACGCCATCCTGGACGGCCTTTTCCCGGAAGGGACGTTCAGGGAAATCCGCGGCGGCGACAGCTTCGCGACGAAAAAGCCGGACCCGGAAGGGCTGATCGACATTCTGTCTTCCGAGCATGCGTTGCCCGGGGAGACGCTCATGGTCGGCGATTCGTCCAACGACATCCGGGCCGGGATCGCCGCCGGGGTGGCAACCTGCGGCGTGACATACGGACTGGGCACCCACGGTTTCGCGCAATATCCGCCGGACTTCACGATCGCCCGCTTTCCGGAGCTGTTCACGCGGATTCGCCCGAAACGATAAGGGCCCGGCCGGTATCCCGCGTGAACGCCTCCCCCACATCCTCCCCGGGCCTTCCGGTCACCGCCTTGTGCGAGCTGGCGGGGATCACGCTCCTCCTCCGGCTCGTGTCCGCCTTCCAGTCGGCCTGGCTCCCGGCGGGATCCTTCGCCATCTTTCTTTTCGCGTACGTCCCGATGTTTCACTACCGAAGCATCGGGTGGCCCGCCTGGGCCACGACGATCGCCGACCGGAAAGGGGCGGTTGCGACGCTGTTCGGAGCCGCGCTGGTTGGGTGCGCCGCGTACTTCCTGTGGGTCCGTCTGCCGCTGCCCGCATTCCTGAAACCCGGCGTCGCACTGCCGATCGCCCATCCGGTTTCCTTCGCGCTTCAACAGCTGTCCATCGCGCTGAGCGAGGAGATCTTCTTCCGCGGTTATCTGCACGATGCCTTCGAGCGACACGGACGGAGGCCGCTGCTCCCGACCGCGCTGCTCTTCGCGGTTGCGCACCTCGCGATCGCGGCGTCGCCGTGGCGCGCGCTGACCTTTTTCCCCGCCCTGCTGTTCGGTTGGTCGCGCAAGCGCACGGGAAGCGTCTACGTGCCGGCCGCGCTCCACTTCGGATTCAACCTGCTGCCCGCCGTCTTCGGAGGATGACATGAAGAAAGACGTCCGCGTCGAGTCGGGAAACCTCTTTTTCTTCTTCGCCTACGACATCGGATTCGACATCAATCTCGGGGAAGCCGCCGCACTGTGCCGGGGCGTCGAATCGCCCGGCATCACGGGCTCGCGTCCCGCGCCTGCCCACCTGCAATACCGTCGGCTGCTGCACGCCGCCATCGACGAGATGGGCGAGGAGATCCGGCGCAAGGCGGGTGCCGACCGGTGGGAATCGACCATCCGGGACCAGCTCCGGATGCTCGAGGACATCTACACCGTGCTCAACAACCGTGCGGCGGCGGGGCGCGCCGAAATGCTCGAAACGATCATCATCGTCCTCATCGTGATCGAGATCGTGATGGGGCTGTTCCGCCACTAGTCCCGTCTGTTAACATCGGGTGTGATCACTCACGTCCCCCAGGAGGCGCCATGAACGTTCGCACCATCAACCAGCTGAACCTCGCGGACAAGCGGGTCCTGATCCGCGTCGATTTCAACGTCCCGATGGACAAGTACGGACAGGTCACCGACGACACGCGCATCCAGGCGGCGCTGCCCACCATCCGGATGGCGGCCGACCAGGGAGCCCGGGTCATCCTCGTGTCGCACCTTGGGCGGCCCAAGGGCAAGGTCGTTCCCGAGATGAGCCTCGAACCCGCCGCGAAGCGCCTTTCCATCGTCATGGGGCGGGAGGTCGGCTTCGTCCCCGACTGCATCGGCGAACCGGCCGAAAAGGCCGTGGCCGCGATGAAGCCCGGCGACGTCATCATGCTCGAGAACATCCGCTTCCACCCGGAGGAGGAGAAGAACGACGATGCCTTCGGCGCGAAGCTCGCGGCGCTGTGCGACGTCTACGTCAACGATGCCTTCGCCACCGCGCATCGCGCCCACGCCTCGAACGTCGCGATCACGAACCACGTCTCCGAGAAGGCCGCGGGTCTGCTGATGAAGGAGGAGATCGACTATTTCGAGAAGGCGTTCGTCGCGCCCGCGCGGCCGCTGGTCGCCATCTTCGGCGGCGCCAAGGTGTCCGGCAAGATCGACGCGATCCGCAACGTTCTGGGAAAGGTCGACAAGATCATCATCGGCGGGGCGATGGCCAACACCTTCATCGCGGCGCACGGCTACCCGACCGGCTCCTCGTTCCTCGAGGCCGACATGGTCGACATGGCCAAGGAGGTCATCGCGGTCACCTCCGCCCGCAAGCTCAAGCTCTACCTGCCCGTCGACTTCCTGGTCGCCGACAAGTTCGACTCGACGGCCGAGACCCGGGTCGTGCCTCTCAAGGAGATCCCCGAGGGATGGTCCGCGGTCGACATCGGTCCCGCCTCCCAGATGCTGTTCAAGGAGATCCTCTGGGACGCGAAGACCATCGTGTGGAACGGTCCGATGGGCGCGTTCGAGATCCCGCCGTTCGCGGGCGGCACCAACGCGCTCGTCAACGCGCTGGCCACCAGCCCGGCCGTCACGATCGTCGGCGGCGGCGACTCCGGCAAGGCGCTCAAGAACACGGGCCTTACCGGAAAGATGTCCTATGTCTCGACCGGCGGCGGCGCGTTCCTCGAACTGCTCGAAGGGAAGCAATTGCCCGGACTCGTGGCGCTCGAAGGCTGACGCCCGTTCATTTGCCAAACAATAAAGCCCCGGCGGGATCGACCTGCCGGGGCTTTGTTCGTCCGATGGAATCCCTTGATTCTAGCTCCAGTAGCCGGACTTCTTGTGCTCGTCGATCTCTTCCTGGACCATCTTGAGGTGTCGTTCTTCCTCCTCGATGAGCCTGCGGTACATCTCGCGCCCCCGCTCGTCGTTGGCTTCCTCGAGGAAGCGGCGGTAGAACTCCAGACCCGCCTGCTCGTGCCTGAGCGCGTCGAGCAGGTTCTGGTTGAATTTCATGAGATCGGACATGCCGACGTAGTCGGCGCCGTATTGCCCGGCCGGTTCCTTTTCCGCTTCCGGCTCGCCACCGGTGATCTTTTTCCAGAACGACGTCATTGGACACCTCCGTGATCGTCGCGGCCTTCCCCCGTCGCCCGCGCCTTCGGACTGTCTTTCCACCGCCATTCTATATTCTTTCCCGGCCGATATATAATGACTAAGTAAAACTTCGGGAGCCACGATCATGCCGCATGCATAAGCCATCCGAACGACCAGCATGGATAACGGGCTTCGCCCTGGTGACCATCCTTCTGGTCGGCGCCGCTGTCCGGTTTGCCTATATCGACGAACACGCCCGTGCCCCCGACTTCTCTTACCCCGAAGTGGATGCGACTTACCACGACTATTGGGCCCGCGCGCTTGTCACCGGCGACTGGACGCCTCCCCCCGATCGCGAAGACCCGCTTATCCGTTCGACGCCATACCTGCGCCCCCCCGGGTACCCATTTTTCCTTGCCGGAATCTACCGCCTGTCCGGGACCGGATACCTTGCGCCAAGGGTGTTTCAGGCAGTCCTTGGCCTGGGTGCCTGCCTCCTTGGTTTCGCCCTGGCCAGACGCAGATTCGGTATGGGGGTCGGCCTGACACTCGCCGCGCTCACGAGCGTTTACTGGTCGTTTGTCTACTTCGAGGGGGAGTTGCTTGAACCCGCGCTCCTCGTCTTCCTGGGGCTTTTGCTCCTGTTCCTTCTCGACCGGTGGACGGACCGCATCACGGTGGAGCGGGTCGTATCGGCCGGTATCGTCTTAGGCCTTCTCGCACTGGTTCGTCCCACGATCATTCCTTTCGGCGCGGCTTCGGTCGCATGGGCATGGGGGCTTAAAGAAGAGCGTTTGCGCCTGGGAATGCGGCGCTTCGTCCTAATGCTCGCCCTCTTTGTCTCGAGTGCAGTTGTCGTGGTGCTCCCGGCCATGATCCGGAATCTCGCGGTCAGCGGAGAGCCGGTTATCGTTTCCGCGGGAGGTCTCAACCTCTATATCGGAAACAACGAGCAAGCCGACGGCCTGGCGGCGTCCAATCTCGACGGACTCGGTAGTTTCAGAACCTGCTTCGACTATCGCGGCATCGTCCGGAATCTCGAGAAGAGGGTCGGGCGTCCGCTCTCTTCCAGGGAGATCTCGAACCATTTCCGGGACAAGGCCCTACGCTTCATTCTGGAACATCCTGCTAAAGTTCTCTCGCTTGCCGTAAAAAAGACGCTGCTGTTCTGGGGACCGCTCGAAGTAAGCCATAACCGGGAAGATGAGTTTGCGCGAGCCGACTCGCCCGTCCTGAGATCACTGCCCGGCAACTTCTCGTTCGCCTTCGCCGCATTCCTCGTCGGAATCCTGGTCTTCGCCTGGGACGGAAGGAAAGGCACGGTCGAACAGGATTCCGCACGACGGGCGCAAGTCCGCCTGGTCTCCCTGACCTCGCTGTACATCCTGTGCATCTTCCTGGCCCATCTGCCGTTCTTCGTCGCGGGCCGATACCGGGTGCCGGTGGTCCCTGGGCTTTTCCTGATCGGTTCCTACGGATTGTGGCGAATCGGGCAGGAGGTTGCCGAAAGACGATTTCATGTGGCCGCCTTATTATCGGCCGCGGGCCTGCTCCTCTATTTCCTGGTTTCCCGGAACCCTGCCGGATATGCTCCCGACGGTGCGAAGTGGCACTTCGCGCTCGGTCTGGCAAAGTTCAGGACCGGGGACCTGGAGGGTGCGCGAAAGTCGTACGAAGAAACGCTTCGCTTCAAGCCGGACTTCGAACCCGCTCATCTGAACCTGGGGATGCTCGACTTTCGTGCGGGGGAATTGCGAGCCGCAGAGGAGCACATGCGCCGGGCTCTCGCACTCGCCCCCGATGATCCGGTGGTTTACGACGATCTGGGATGGATCCTTTCAAAGATCGGCAAGACGGAAGAAGCGGTCGCCGCCTACGAAAAGGCGCTCGCAGCAAATCCCGAATTTGCGGATGCGCACACCGGCCTGGCGATCCAGCTCGAGAAGCTGGGGGATGTTCCGGGAGCGTCTTTCCATTACGGAGAAGCAGCCCGTTTGAACGGCGACGGGCAATAAATGAATCTCGGTGTCGTCATTCCGATGAAGAACGAGGAGCCGACGGCGAGGAATCTCCTCGGCCGGGTTCTGTCTCAACTGGGAGAGAACGATCTTGTCTTCTGTGTCGTCGACGAAACGAGTACCGACCGGACGCTGGAGATCGTCCGGGAAGTCTCGTCGGAAGATCCCCACGTAATGGTCGTCTGGGCGCCGGAAAACCGGTGCGTGGTGGATGCCTATTTCCGCGGCTACCGGGAAGCGCTGGCTGCAGGGTGCGACTGGATCCTGGAAATGGATGGCGGGATGAGCCATGCCCCGGAAGAGATACCGAGGTTCATCGGTGCGATGGCCGGCGGAGCAGATTTCGCGGCAGGCAGCCGGTTCATCCGGGGAGGAAGTTATCGGGGGCGTCGCTCCCGTTATCTGCTGAGCTGGGGAGGGACGCTGATCGCAAACCTGTTGCTTGGAACACGGATGAAGGATCTTACCAGCGGCTTCGAGTGTTTCAGCCATCGGGCACTCTCTCATGTCGTGGCGCGCGGAGTCCGGAGTCGCGCCCATTTTTTCCAGACCGAGATCCGGTATATGCTGCGCGATTGGCGGTGGGTCGAAATCCCGATCAACTATACGAACCCGAGCGAGCGCGTGGGGAACGAGAATGTGTTCGAGGCCCTTCGGATTCTGCTTCGCATGGCAATGGAATCCCGGTTCGGCGGCAAGGGGAAAGGCATTCCAAATGAGTGATCCGTTGCTGTTTGGCGTGGTGACGACCATCCGGGAACCGACCGCCTGTCTTCACGTCACGCAAGACGCGCTCGATGCCGCAGGCGGCAGGCTGATCGTCATCGGCGACCGCAAGGGGCCGGCCTCCTTCGAGATGGCCGGCGTATCTTTTTACTCCCTGGCAGACCAGGAACGGTTGCCGTTTCGATTGTCGAGACATCTCCCGGCCGACCATTACGCCCGGAAGAACCTGGGGTACCTGCTGGCGATCCGAGACGGTGCCGGCTGTATCTACGAAACCGACGACGACAACGCGCCATTGGCAACCTGGGCTCCGAGAACGCTGGCGGCGAAGGCACGAAAGGCGGAGCCGGCGCCCTGGATCAACGTGTTCCGACACTTTACGGATGAGGAGATCTGGCCGCGGGGGTTCCCGATCAGACTCGCGTGGGAAACGGCGGTTCCTTCGCTCGAACCCGACGGCGCGGAGCACGAAATGGTTGCCCCGATCCAGCAGGGGCTGGTCGACGAATCGCCGGATGTGGATGCGATCTGGCGGATGAGCCACGCCGCCGATTTCCGCTTCCGTCCTGGTGGCAGCATCTGGCTGCCTCCGGGCACCTGGTGCCCTTTCAATACCCAGTCCACCTGGTGGTGGCCGGTCGCATGGCCGCTCATGTATTGCCCAAGCCACTGCTCGTTCCGCATGACCGATATCTGGCGGGGGTTCATCGCCCAGCGGTGCATCTGGGAACTCGGGTTAGGACTGGTTTTCCACGCCCCCGAAGTCCGGCAGGACCGAAATCCTCACGACTTGATGACCGACTTCCGGGAAGAAGTGCCCGGTTATCTCGGGAACGAGGAAATGGTCCGCGTACTCGGGGAAACCCGCCTGATTCCCGGCGCGAATGCGGTCGGGGGAAATCTGCTGACGTGCTACGAACGTCTGGTTGGCGCCGGTTTCTTCCCCGAAGACGAGTTGCTGCTCGTCAAATCGTGGCTGGCGGATCTTAAAGGTTTGGAATAACACCGGTTGGTGCGTAGGAATCGCTGTTCCCGCACACCAACCGGATTGGTGAAACTACTTGACAGTGACCAAGGTCGATGTCGCTCCTTCTATCCCGGATACGGCTACGTTGGTCGGAGCTGTTGAAACGGAAACAGACTTTGTCCAGGTACTATTGTTCTTGTTCCAGGTCATAGCCCCGTAGTTGATGGCTGTAAGATTGGCTTGCGAACCCAGATTACTTTTAGCAATTATCGACAGGACTTTGGTGCTTTTCGTATAAACTGCGCTTGTGATATTGATCGTCAAGTCGTAACCATTGCAGTCCTGATCAATCCCGTCACTCTTTATCTCGGTAGCACCGGGGTAAATATTTGAATTGTAGTCGTTGCCTTCCGCGGCTTCTATGAACCCATCCCCATCCGAATCCACGCCACTGTTATGAACATAAAGATCAGTATTTCCGTATGTGCCGCCCGGGGCCAAAACGTTCCACGAGTCAAACGCGATGAACATGCCATTGGCATTAATAACCGGTGCCTGGCTACTGTAGGGTCCTCTGTTTCCGGATGCATCGACACTAACGGCCCAAGTATAACCACCTAATGTGTCGTGACAGTATACTTGCGGATATCCGGAACCAGCAGTGTTATCCCCCCATGCAAGATTTCCCGCATAAGATTCAAACGCGACGTACCTTCCATCGGAGCTAATCGAAGGGCTTCCGCTGGCGTTGTTCCCCAGCTCACCCCGTTTGTTTACGCTAACGGCTTTTGCTGTGCGAGTCTGACGATCATATATATAGACCTGGCCATCTTGCTGGCGACTGTAAGCAATATAACGGCCGTCATAACTCATTGAAGGGGAGCCTGATGTATAGCCATCATTCATGTTGCCGCTAACTATTTCTGTTGTCTGCAGCAATCGATCTCTGACAAAGATATCCCCCGCCCCACCATTATTATCCAGAGGGACCAGATTATATGCCGTCGATGCAAAAGCAATAAATCTTCCATCGGCACTGATTGCCAAATTGCTCGTAATAGTGCCATTTTGGTTAGTCCCGTTAAAACTTATACTGATTTTTTCTGTAACACCATTTACAAGGTCACGAATATATACCCCATAACCAGCAATGTTGTTATCTGCTGGAACAAGATTTGTGGCCTGCGTTATAAAAGCAACAAACCTCCCATTAGCACTTATTACCGGCATAGAACAAGAAGAGTTTGCGGGCACCCCGGTGTTGCTTATGCTTGCGTATTTAGTGGTTCCTGTGTTTCGATCCCGTACGAATATCCCCCCATAAGGGGAATAGGGGGGGAGGTTGGTGGATCCGAGGCAAAAGCGACGTATCGGCCATCCGAGCTGATAGACGGCCATACATTTTGGTAATTTCGAGGAACACCGTTATTGTCCACGCTTATCATTTCTAGTGTGCCATTAATGCGATCACGGACAACCACTTGTGCTGTAGACTGCGAATTGGGTAGAACAAAGGCGACATAACGACCATCACCGCTTATATCACTTTTTGCTCCATCATAATAATTAAACCCTACATTATTACCTGTGTTGTCAACATCTGCCAACTCAGTTGTGCCTGCGTAAGCCAATGGGCAGACCACCATTACAGGAAGAAGTGCAATCAAGCTCCCGAATAATCTTCTCATACTTGCCTCCAATAGTATTGTTGTGTAACAACAATGGCTGGCTTGCTTTGCTTAATAATCCAATATGCCCTCACCGCTCCTTTCAATGAATACTTTTTCTATCGGCATTAAAGTCTTACACCTTCCAACATCCCCCTCTCTGCCTATTCAAATTAGGGACAAACAAATATCGCTGCAAGTGTAATTTTGTGCGGCAAAGAATACGAATACAAAACGCGCAGGGTGAGCGTTGGCGGAGTATTGCATGAAATTGCGGGGGGCAAGTATTAATTATGGAATACGATTGTCCGCTGAGTTCTGACGCAATTTGAAGATGAGGGTTGTTTGTGACGAAAACTCAGACTTCTAAGCTACTGTGATGTAATTCCCTTTTCTCGCTAGGGAATATGGTTTCTGTTCACCCGGACTGCGGGTCCAAGCGAACCTTCCCCAAAACGGGATGCGTAATGGGCATCCTCATTCCAATCCAATATTCATCCGATATATTGCAAGCCACCTTTCCATCCGGAATATTGGCCCCTTTGTAATCAAGCAAATAAGATCATACAGATGAGCATCCTCCGGATTCTGCAACTGATTTCGTCCGGATTGAATGCTTTCCATATATCCGGATGGAAGTGCTCGGCGGAAGTGCCCGATTCTCCAAGGCACCAAAGACGGGTGCCAAGCTAAAAACGGGTCCACCAAACCAAATGGTTCAACAATTACTTTTTCAGTTCCGGCCCAGAATCCGAACATGCCGATACATTTGAAAAACATTACATCTTGATCTGAATGTGAATATTTCCAACCCATATTTGCCCAGGGATGTGATGGAAACGGTCTCGTCTTTTCTCGGTCAAAATATCGCCAAAGTGAATTGGAGTCGAAATAAAAGGAGCGCTCATCTGCAACGCCATAGTCATCAATTGCCTTGTAGTATTCTTTTGAGTAACCAATAGGTGTTGATATAGGGCTTTCTTTATAAACTCCCCAATATACAAAACAAATAAGCACTCCAAGGCCCGCCGCAATAACAGGTATTCTGACAAACATGAACGACGCCACAACCGCTGCAACAAATGCAAACGACAGAAACCTCCCTTGCATAAAATCGCCCCCTACGCTTAACACATAAATCATATTTACCAAGATGCCGCATGCAAGAAAAAAGGCGCCCTTTTGTCTGGAACGAAATAACATTGTAATAGACAGGCCGATTATACAAAGGGTGATCAGGTCATTTTGTAAGGAACTGAGAAAATACTTCGCTCCCTGCTCCCAAATCTCGATCTGGGGGATACCGGTATGGAGTTTGGCATATGCTGTGTTGGGAAAGGGAAAACCATAATAAATCAAACTGAAAAGCGACCATACAATGAAGGGCGAAATCCCCACTGCTACTTTCCACCCTTTCATTTTCCAGGTCATCGAGCGGCAAGAGAAATAGATGCCTAGGACGGGGAGAGAAACCAGGGTTGCCAAGTCGTGTCGACAGACCAGAAGGAGACCAAAAGACAGCATCAGTCGTCCGAAATGAAGGGGAACATTCTCATCCCCTTCCTTGGATAACCAAATCTTTTGATATTCATAAAGAAAAACCATGAGCAGGAAATAAGCCAAGGGGGTCTCCAGTCCGGAAGACGTGAAATCGGCGAACCCCTTGGACGAAACAAGAATGGCTATGATACAGAAACACTGGAAAGGATCTTTCACTGTTTTTTTCAGGATGTAAAGTGTCCCGAGGCAAAGAACCAAGGATACGATAATAACATTCAGATAAAAGTCAGACGATAATAGCCGAACGAACGACAAGATCCCATACCATAGGGGACTGGTGAAAACCTGCACACGTTCATTGGGATTCCATACGGGACCGTGTCCGGCAAATAACTGCGCTATCGAGCGGAATAGAATATAGGCATCCTCTGTAACCCACGCATTTTTAATAAATACGAACAGGAAAAGAAAAATGCCGATAATCCAAATGTGACGGCTGGCTTGATTCACCATCCGCTCAAACCGTGAAGCGTGTCCCTTCATCTGCCACCTCGTTACGAGAAGTTCCGATGCTACCTCTGTCCCTGAACTACCTGTCCCAAGCGATGGCCGGGACCACTTCCAAGGCTGAAGGAGAGTCTCTGATGGAAGTTTAGAGAGTCAAAATGTTCAGCCCGCCCCGCCGATCAGCTCAAGCCATTCCTTTTCGGTCAGAATGGCGACGCCCAGTTCGCGCGCAACTTTTTCCTTGGACCCGGCATCGGCACCGGCCACCACATAGTCGGTTTTTTTCGAGACCGACCCGCTCACGTTCGCTCCCAGTTTTTCCGCGCGCGCCTTGGCCTCGGACCGGCTCATCTTCTCGAGCGTTCCCGTGAACACGACCGTCTTGCCCGCAACGGGGCTGACGGCGGCCGGAGGTTCGAAATCGATGACCGATACCTGCGGGGCGGCGCCGTCGCGCGATCCGGTCAACCGGTCCAGGACTTCCCGGTTGTGCGGTTCGGTGAAGAACGCGGCCAGGTCGCCCGCCATGCTTTCGCCGACGCCTTCGATCGAGAGCAGGTGCTGCCGCTCGTCCGAACCGGGGAGCGCGGCGGCCTCCATGCCCAGCCGCCACCGTTCCAGCGACAGGTATCGACGCGCCAGCAGCCGCGCGGTCGCTTCCCCGACCTGCGGGATTCCCAACGCGTAAATGAACCGGTCGAGGGAAATGGTGCGGGCCCGGCTGATCGAATCGAAAAGGTTGCTCGCCGACTTGTCCTTCCACCCCTTCCAGGAGGCGAGCGGCTGATCGCTCAGGCGATCCCGATCCTCGAACGTGAAGATGTCCGGCGGCGTCCGGATCAGCCCCTTGTCGAAGAAGAGTTCGATGTTTTTTTCTCCGAGCCCCTCGATGTCGAACGCGTCCCGGGAGACGAAATGCTTCAGCCGTTCCTTCGCCTGCGCCTCGCAGACCAGCCCACCGGTGCAATATGTGCCCGCCTCGCCTTCCTCCCGCGCAAGCATGCTTCCGCAGACGGGGCATTGTGCCGGAAACGCGTAGAGCGAGCTGTCCGCCGGACGCTTTTCGAGGATCACGCCGGTGACCTGCGGGATGACGTCACCGGCCCGCTGCACGACGACCGTGTCGCCCTCCCGGATATCCTTGCGCGCGATTTCGTCCTCGTTGTGAAGCGTCGCGCGGGAAACGAGGACGCCGCCCACGCTGATCGGCTTGAGGTTCGCGACTGGCGTGGCCCTCCCCGTGCGGCCGATCTGGATCTCTATTTTGTCGATGACCGTGAACGCCTGCTCCGGCGGGAATTTCCAGGCGACCGCCCACCTGGGCGAGCGGCTGATGAAGCCGAGCCGATCCTGCCAGTCGAGCCGGTCTACCTTGATCACGATCCCGTCGATCGAGAAACCCAGCGAGCTCCTTTTTTCCTGGATATCGTTGTAATACCGGTCGAGAGCGCCCGCCTCCCCGGTGGACGCGTCGAGCAAAACCGCCGGCTCGTTGAGGGTAAATCCCCATTCGGCCAGTCTCCGACGGGCCTCCCACTGGCTTTGGGCGAATGGCCCGGAAGTTTCGCCCCAGGCGTAGGCGAAGAAACCGAGCGACCGCGCCTCGGTGATCGAAGGGTCGAGCTGGCGAAGGCTGCCGGCCGCGGCATTGCGGGGGTTCGCAAACAGCTTCCCCCCTTCCGCCCCCTGCCGGGCGTTGAGGGCGAGAAAATCCGCGTCGGACATGTAGACCTCTCCCCGCACTTCGATGACGGAGGGCCAGCCGGAACCGGACAGGTTTTTCGGGATGGCGGCGATCGTCTTCACGTTGGCGGTCACGTCCTCGCCTTCGCTGCCGTTTCCGCGGGTCGTGCCGGCCGCGAGAACCCCGCCCTCATACCTGAGGGAACACGAGAGCCCGTCGATTTTCGGCTCGACGACGACCGCGATCGGGGCCTCCGGATCGCGAAGTTCGAGGATGAAGTTCCGGATTCCCGCGAGGAATTCGGCGACATCCGCCATGCTGAACGCGTTTTCCAGCGACATCATGGGTACGGCGTGGCGAATTTTCCGGAATCCCTTCGCAGGCTCCGCGCCGACCCGGAACGAGGGGCTGTCCGGCCGGACCAGATGCGGGAAGCGGCGCTCGATCGCCTGGTTGCGTCCCCGCAGCGCGTCGTATTCCGCGTCGGTGATCCCGGGCTGGTCCTTTTCATGATATAGGCGGTCGTGTAACGCGATCGATTGCGCCAGCTGGGCCAGCTCGGCCTTCGCCTGCGCGTCGGTCATTTCCTCGACCGGGGTGGGGTGGTCTTTATCCATTTTAAAAGTATATCCCGCGGACTATCATGACCTCCATGAGTGAAATCCGGATAGATGCAGGGGTCGTCGTCACGGGACGCGTGCAGGGGGTCTGCTTTCGCGCGGCGACACAGGCGGCAGCCCGGACCGAGGGCGTCGCCGGGTGGGTGCGCAACCTGCCGGACGGGCGCGTCGAGGCGCTGCTTCAGGGGGGAAAGGACGCGGTTTCCCGGGTGGTCGACTGGATGCGGCACGGCCCTCCCGGAGCCCGCGTCGCGGACATCAAGATCGACATCCGCCCGGCGGGGGTGTTCCTTGAAGGCTTCGAAGTCCGATACTGATCCTCACCTCGCGGCCTGGTGGCACCCCGAAGGCGACGCCGTCCGCTGCGACCTTTGCCCTCACCGCTGCCGGATCGCCGACGGGAATCGGGGCATTTGCGGCGTCAGGCGCAACGAGGGGGGCACGCTTCGCGCCGAAAGCTACGGCCGGGTGTCGGCCATCGCGGTCGATCCTGTCGAGAAGAAACCGCTCTACCACTTCCACCCGGGCCGTTCGATCCTTTCGATCGGCCAGGTCGGCTGCAATTTCCGATGCTCGTTCTGCCAGAATTTCCACCTGGTCGAAGCGGCAGTCCCGTCCCGGGCGATCGCCATCGACGACCTGCTGCGCGCCGCGAAGGCGGAAAACAGCGTCGGAATCGCCTACACCTACAACGAGCCGACGATCGGGATCGAGTTCGTCGGCGACTGTGCGAGCCGGTTTCGCGAAGCCGGCCTCGCCAACGTCCTGGTGACCAACGGATACGTCAATCCCGAACCGCTCGCCGAACTGCTGCCGCTCGTCGATGCAATGAACATCGACCTCAAGTCGATGAAGCCCGACTTTTACCGGCGGCTTTGCGGCGGCACGCTCGAACCGGTGCTCGAAACGATCCGCCTCGCGTCGAAATCGACCCACGTCGAACTGACGACGCTGCTCGTCACCGGCGAAAACGATTCCGACGCCGACATCCGCGCCGTGGTCGATTTCGTCGCCGGCATCGACCCCGAAATTCCGCTCCACTTTTCCCGCTACTTTCCGATGCACAGAATGGTCGCCCCCCCCACGCTGCCGGACCGGCTCGAATCCGCCTTCGCGATCGCCTCGAAAAGACTCAGGCATGTCTACGTCGGGAACATCGACCTGCCCGGCGTGTCCGACACGCGCTGCCCGGGTTGCGGCGCGGTCGTCGTTCGACGGGACGGTTACCGGACCGACGCTTCGGGGCTATCGGGAAACCGGTGCGCCGCATGCCGCACGGCGCTTCGTTTCGTGGTATAAGTCTACGGAATGGAACCTGTTTCAAACCATAATCGCCGCCGGTCGGCAAGGCGGGCGATCCGGTTGGCCCTTCCGGCCCTGCTCCTGCTCGCGGCCGTCGCTTCCATCGAATCCACGGCCGCGGTGCCCGGCGATACGCCTCCCGGCAACGTCGTCGCCCAGCGTAGCGCTGTCGAAAAAGCGAGTCGTTCGAGATACCGGGACCTCGAAGTCGCCTCGCTCGTTGTCATCCTCGTCGCCGGCGGCGCCGCAATCTGGTGGACATTCCGGAGGAAGTAAAGGCCATGGCAAGGACGGATTCCCGATGAACAGCCCGATGCGCCTCCTGATCGTCGACGACGAACCGCAACTGCTCGAACTCCTGTCCGATTTTTTCGAGCCCACCGGGTGCGACATCCGCAAGGCCAGTTCCGGGACCGAAGCCATCGAACTGATCGAGCGCGAGCGGTTCGACGTCATCCTGACCGACCTCAAGATGCCCGGCCCCGACGGGCTCGAAGTCCTGCGCACCGCCCGGAAGATCCAATCCGACGCGGAAGTCGTCATGATGACCGGTTATGCGACGGTCGACAACGCGATCGAGGCGATGCGTGCGGGCGCCTTCCACTACCTGATGAAGCCGTTCAAGGGCCAGGAGGTCGTCAACCTCGTCCAGAAGGCCTACGCCCACCGGCAGCTTCGCCGGGAAAACCAGTTCCTCAAATCCGAGTTCCGGGGCGAGCACCAGGTGCAGTCGATGGTGGGCACCAGCGCCTCGATGCTCGAGATGATCGCAGCCATCACCCGACTCTCCGATACCGATACGCCGGTCCTGCTCTCGGGCGAACGAGGCACGGGCCGCACGCTGGCGGCCCGGGTGATCCACGCGCAGAGTTCCCGGTCGGGCGCCCTTTTCGTGGCCGTCTATTGCGCGGGCAAGCAGGAAGACATGCTGGAAGACGAGCTGTTCGGTCACGCGCCGGGTGCCTGGCAGCAGGCGGTCCTGCCGGCCGCCGGCAAGTTCGAGCTTGCGAATCACGGCACCCTTTACCTCGCCGACGCCGGCGAAGCTCCCCCGCGCCTGCAGGAACGCATCCTCGAATTCCTGTCGATCCGCACGATCCGTCCCATCGGAGGCGAGCACGCGGTCGAGCTCGACGTCCGGCTGATCGCCTCCTGCTCGCAGACCGGTGCCCGCCCCACGGGCGCGTCGCTCGTGCCGGGACTTCGCGCGGCGTTCGAGCCGGGCACGATCGCGGTTCCGTCATTGCGCGACCGGACCGAGGACATCCCGCTGCTGCTGCACCATTTCCTCTTCGAAGCAAACCGCGACCGCAAGAAGCCGTTGCAGGGATTCAGCCAGGCAGCCCTCACGGCGCTGTCGGGCTATCCATGGCATGGGAACGTCCGGGAGCTGAGGGATCTGGTCCGGCAGATCGCCGGAAAGAAAAAACAGGGAACGCTTGTCGACGCGACCGACCTGCCCACAGACATTCTCTACGGACGCAGGCGGAAACAGACCGTGGACGCGTCACCCGCGTCTTCGCCGCCCGACCTGCTCCAGCAGGCCATCGAGGGGATCGAGAAACCGATGCTGCTTCAGGCGCTCGCTCTGGCGGCGGGCGACCGACGCGAGGCCGCCTCGATTCTCAACATCGACCTGCCTGCCCTCGAAGAACTGGCGCGCCGCCACAACATCGACGGCTGACACCACGCTGCGGATCCAACCGACCCACACATGGAGGACCGCCCTGCTGATCGCCCTCGCCATGGGCGCATCGCTGGTCATCCTTTATTTCCCGGCCATCGACAGCAAACTCCTGTCCTTCGACGATCCCGACTACATCACCCACAATTACGTGATCGCGAACGGGCTGGACAGGATCAACATCGTCCAGGCTTTCACCCATCGGCAATGGGGTTTGTATATCCCCGTCACCTCGCTTTCCCTGATGCTGGACGTCGAGCTGTTCGGCATGGCGCCGCGCGGCTTCCACATGACGAACATCGTGCTGCACGCGATCGACATGGCCCTCCTGTTTTTGATCCTGTGGCGAATGACGGGGGCTTTGGGAAAAAGCGCCGCCGCGGCGGCCCTGGTGGCGTTTCATCCGATGCGGGTCGAATCGGTCGTCTGGGTGACCGAACGAAAGGATGTCCTGTCGCT
>JANXPS010000043.1 GCA_025357175.1 Deltaproteobacteria bacterium
GCGGCGATCGCAGCGGCCGCCTCGCCCATCTCCCCGGGAACCGACCCGAAAAGCTGCGCGCCGATCGGCCGTTCGGCCGGATCGAACTCGAGATAGCGCATGCTGCGGCCAGGCTGCATCAGGATCCCCTTGGCGGAAACCATTTCGGTCACGACGATGTCGGCGCCGTTCTCGCGGCACAGCCGCCGGAACGTCGTATCGGTGATCCCCGCGAGGGGCGCCAGGATGAGTTTGCCGCGAAAGTCCATAAGGGAGGGATATCTTACCGCAAATGAGGCGTCGCCCGCGACCGGCGTACCGAATGCCGGGGTGTGTTGCCGTCATAGCCCCGCTCCTGCGTCTCGGGTACCCCCTTCCGGGGGACGGTTTGCTCGGGAATCCATTCCCTCGCCGCACCTCGGGTGCCCAGGCTCGCGGCGCCATCCATGGCGCCCCGGATCGCTCGGGGCACACGCCCCCGGAGAGTGGGCACCCTGCGACGATGCGCAGGGCTATGGGGGCAACAATGTCGACAGTCGTCGCTATGGAAGCGATTGGCATCCGTTTCGCCGGGGCTATATCTCGGCGCCTGAGCGACGAGCACCCGCCCCGCCCACCTCTGTTGCAACCTCTGCTTCCGTGTACAGGAAGGGAGCCCCCCGCGTGGCGCTAGACGGGAAGCCTCTGGCCGAGCCAGATAACCCGCCCGCTACCCTATTGACCTGGGTTTCCGCGCCGTGGTATAAATTTGCGGTTAATCCAATCCCGTCCGACTCGACTCACGCAGTCATCACATGCAATACAAGTAATCAATTCCAAGGGGGAAACGCTCTATGTCACAACCGCTACCCGTATTTGCGGCGTTCCGGCGGAGCAAGGCGCTGCTCGTCGCGCTCTTCTCTTCCGTAATGACGCTGGTCGGCTCCGCCGCATTCGCGAACGAAGCCGAACTCAAGATTCCCGACCTGTCGTCCCAGATGTTCATGGGGGTTGACGGCCACACGCTGCTGCTCTGCGGCCTGGTCGTCTGCGTGCTGGGCATCGTCTTTGGCCTGGTCCAGTACTCGCAGATCCAGAAGCTGCCCGTCCACAAGTCCATGCTCGAGATCTCAGAGCTCATCTACGCCACCTGCAAGACCTACATGATCACGCAGGGCAAGTTCATCGCCATCCTGTGGGCGTTCATCGCCGCGATCATGGTGTGGTACTTCAGCAGCACGATGGACGCGTTCCGCATCGCGATAGTCATCCTGTTCTCGGTCATCGGCATCCTCGGCAGCTACTCGGTCGCGTGGTTCGGCATGCGAATCAACACTTTCGCCAACTCCCGTACCGCCTTCGCGGGTCTCAAGGGCAAGCCGTACCCGACGATGGAAATCCCGCTCAAGTCGGGCATGAGCATCGGCATGCTGCTCATCTCGGTCGAGCTGATCATGATGCTCGGCATCCTCCTCTTCGTCCCGGGCGACATGGCCGGCGCCTGCTTCATCGGCTTCGCGATCGGCGAGTCGCTCGGCGCCGCGGCGCTCCGCATCGCGGGCGGCATCTTCACCAAGATCGCCGACATCGGCTCCGACCTCATGAAGATCGTCTTCAAGATCAAGGAAGACGACGCGCGCAACCCCGGCGTCATCGCCGACTGCGTGGGCGACAATGCCGGCGACTCGGTCGGCCCCACCGCCGACGGCTTCGAAACCTACGGCGTCACCGGCGTCGCGCTCATCACCTTCATCCTGCTCGCGGTCGGCAAGAAGCTCGACCCGACCGCCCAGGGCGCCATCCAGGTTCAGCTGCTCGTCTGGATCTTCGTCATGCGCGTCGGCATGGTCGTCACCTCCGCCGCCTCCTACTACATCAACGGCGCGATCAACAAGGCCAAGTACGGCGAAGCCAAGAAGTTCAACTTCGAACACCCGCTGACCATGCTGGTCTGGCTCACCTCGATCATCTGCATCGGCGCCACCTACCTGCTCTCGTACTTGCTGATCCCGAACCTCGCCAACGATCCCGACCTCTGGTGGAAGCTGGCCTCGATCATCACCTGCGGCACCGCGGCCGGTGCGATCATCCCCGAGCTGGTCAAGGTGTTCACGTCGACCAACTCCGGCCACGTCCGCGAAGTCGTCAAGGCTTCCGAAGAGGGCGGCGCGTCGCTCAACATCCTGGCAGGCCTCGTGGCCGGCAACTTCTCCGCATACTGGATGGGCATGGCGATCATCGCCCTGATGGGTGCCGCTTACGGCGTCTCCACCCTGGGTCTCGAGACCATCATGGACGCCCCGGCGATCTTCGCCTTCGGCCTCGTCGCCTTCGGCTTCCTCGGAATGGGCCCGGTCACCATCGCGGTCGACTCCTACGGCCCGGTCACCGACAACGCCCAGTCCGTCTACGAACTTTCGATGATCGAAGAGATCCCCGGCATCGCGGCCGAAATCGAGAAGGACTTCGGCTTCAAGCCCAACTTCGAAGAAGCCAAGATGTACCTCGAAGAGAACGACGGCGCGGGCAACACCTTCAAGGCGACCGCCAAGCCGGTGCTCATCGGCACGGCCGTCGTCGGCTCCACCACGCTGATCTTCTCGATCATCCAGCTGCTCGCGGCCAAGTACGGCGTCGAAGGCCCCCAGGGCATCTTCGCGGGCCTCTCGATCATGAACCCGCTCTTCCTGCTCGGCCTGGTCACCGGCGGCGCGATCATCTACTGGTTCTCGGGCGCATCCATGCAGGCGGTCTCAACCGGCGCCTACCGCGCGGTCGAGTTCATCAAGAAGAACATCAAGCTCGAGGGCGCCGAGAAGGCCTCCGTCGAGGACAGCAAGCGGGTCGTCGAGATCTGCACGCAGTACGCCCAGAAGGGGATGTTCAACATCTTCCTCGGCGTCTTCTTCAGCACGCTGGCGTTCGCCTGCGTGAACCACTACTTCTTCATCGGCTACCTGATCTCGATCGCGATCTTCGGCCTCTACCAGGCGATCTTCATGGCCAACGCGGGCGGCGCGTGGGACAACGCCAAGAAGCTGGTCGAGACCGAGCTCAACATGAAGGGCACCCCGCTCCACGACGCCTGCGTCATCGGCGACACGGTCGGCGACCCCTTCAAGGACACCTCCTCGGTGGCCATGAACCCCATCATCAAGTTCACCACGCTGTTCGGCCTGCTCGCGGTCGAACTAGCCATCACGCTCGATCCGGCCGTCAGCCACATGCTCGCGGCGGCGTTCTTCGCCATCTCGACGGTCTTCGTGTGGCGTTCGTTCTACGGGATGCGCATCAAGTCCGAGAAATAGTTCCCAAGACCGGTTTCAAGCCGGTTTGCCATCAAGGGGCGCCCCGTCGCAAGACTCGGCGCCCCTTCTTTTTGTATTCGTTCCGGCAGGGTAGACTGTCATTCATCCGTCGTTCGGGGAGGGCGCATGTTCTGTCCGTCATGTGGAAGGGAAGTCCGGCCCGAAGCCGTTTTCTGCGACGGCTGCGGCAACAGCGTCACGCCGGGGGGGCCGACTGATCTAGCCGTTGACGACCTACGGGACGATCCGGATATCGCCCGCGGCTTCGAGGACGATCTCGGGACGGTCCTTGTAGAGTTTGACGGTGCCTCTCACGCGGACTTTCCGGTCGAGGTAGAAACTCTCGGGCGAAGCGGGAAGTCCCGGAACCTTGCCGCTGAAAAGCACGATCGTCACATACCGTTTCCAGTTCGAATGAAAGTTGAGGAAGACGGTCTTCCGGCTGCGCTTGGCGCGGATGATGGTGCCTTCGACCGTGATCGACTGCCCGAGGAATTCGTGGGCGTGGTCCCACGACACGACGCCGTTTTCGGGCGCCGGCTTCGAATTCGGCCGGGCTGCGGCGAGGTTCTCGCCGCCGATCGGGGCATAGCCGGCGCTTCGGGCCTCGGATATGAACTCGGCGTCGGACAGTTCGTTCCGGATCCGGACGATCTTCGCGATCTCGCGTTCAAGGTCGGCCGGAGCGATGCCGGCCTTTCCTACGGTGCCGTGCTCGATCCCGTATTCGCCCCCTCCCAGCTGCCAGACCGTCACCGCCTCGTGCCTGTGAAGCCGTACCCAGCGTAGTTCGTCCAGGCCGCCGTTGCGCCAAAGCCCGATCCCCTCTTTCCGCGCCAGCGTTTCCGCCGCATCGAATTCGGCCCTCCGGGAGAACGGGAAGCGGCGGTAGACCCGCGCAACGCCTTTCCGAACCAGTTCCCGGTTGAACAGCAGGCGTCCGTCGGCCGAATACACGTATCGGAGGATTCGACCGTACTTGTCGCTGTCTTCGCGGTCTTTTTCCAGCCGGACGGTCTTTCCGGCGCACATTGCGGACAAGGCTTCGGCGGCTTCGTCGGCGATGAACTCTTTCGGGCGTGAAGGATGTCCCCGTTCGGGCGTGTCGATTCCGATCATCCGCACGGTGGCGACCGTGCCGCCCGTGCGGACGCGGATCGTGTCTCCGTCGACGACCTCCAGCACGGCTGCGGTTTCGTAGGCTGCCGCGGAAAGGCGGGTACAGCCGAGCATGAGCGCCGCCAGGATGAACAGGCGGAAAAGAGAACGCCCGCCGGGAATGGAACTCCCGGCGGGCGCGATGGGAATGCGGACTTGCGGCGTGCCGCGCATCGATTATTTCAGTGCGTCGGGATTCTTCTTGACGCGCGTTTCCTTGAATCGGGCGGAGACGTAGCTTTCGAGCAACTCGCTGCGCCGCTTGTCCTGGAGATCACGGGTGAAGGCGTCCTTGCGGGCCGCCCATTCCTCGGGGGAGGCCGCCTGCTCTTCGAGGAAGGCGATCGCCAGGTAGCGTCCGCCCGCGTCGACCACGGAGGAAAGGACCGGCGACTTGGGGCCCAGAGCGGTCAGCGCCTTCCGGTCCGCGGGTGAAATCCCCTTGAGGATATCGGGAGCCGTCCCGACGGTGGGAGCGAACAGCGGCGTCGTGGAAAGGGACATCCCGGCGGCCGAGGCGGCCCGTTCGAGATCGGCCGTGGACTTCGCCCCGGAGGTCGCCTTGTGCGCAGCGGCTACGGCCGCGGCCCGGCGTTTGTCCGCCAGCACGATCGCCGTGATCTTTTCGCGGATTTCGCCCAGCGCGGGAACCCTGGAATCCTCCTTGGCCACGACCTGGAACAGATAGTGGACGTCGGCGACGCTCTTGACCGGCCCGACACCGTTCATCGGCTGCATGAGCGCCTCCTGGACCACGGCCTGGGGCAGGCCACCCGTCTCCTTGTCCCCCAGCCAGCCCGTTTCGACGGTCGTGACGCCGTAACCGGCCGCGACCGCCTTGAGGTCCTTGGATGATGCGGCCTTCGGTTGCGCCTCATAAACCTTGGCCACCACGACGTCCTTGCCTTTTTCGGCACGGAGGAGGGCGACCACCTGATCCCTGACCTGGGAGAGCGGCAGCGACTCGGGGAACTTGATCCGGTTGACACGGACAAGCTGGAAACCGTCGGTCGCATCGACCGGTCCCGCCACCGTGTCGACGGATGCGCCGAAGACCGCATCGAGGAGCGCCGGCGGGGCGTTGCTCCTGCGCTTGAGCGTCAGGTCGCCCCCCTTGGCCCCGCTCTTTTTCGCGAGCGCGTCGAAAGCGGCCTTGCCCTTGTTGGCCTCGGCCAGGAGCCCTTCGGCCTTCTTGCGGACCTCGTCCCTTGTTTTGGCGGTATAGGGGAGAACGATGCGGGATGCCGACCGCTCTTCCTCGGTGCGGAACTTGTCGGTGTTGGCTTCG
>JANXPS010000054.1 GCA_025357175.1 Deltaproteobacteria bacterium
GAGCCGTTTTCGAGCGTAGACCCGGTCTCGCTCGAAACCGCCGAATCACTCATCGCCTCAATGCCGGCACGGGGTACGACGGTGGTCTTTACGACCCACGATCCGGACCGCCTCGCCCGCCTCGGTGGAAGGATCATCCGCCTGTCGGAAGGGAAAATCGTTTCCGGGGAAGGAGAATCCGCCCATGCCGTCGTTTGAAGAGGCCCGCGCGCTGATCCTCGCATCCGTCGCCCCGCTCGAAATCGAGCGCGTAGCGCTCGGGGAAGCGGACGGCCGAGTCCTTGCAGAATCGCTCGATGCGCCGTTCGACCTGCCTTCAGCGGACAACAGCGCGATGGACGGCTACGCCGTCCGGTCCGCGGATTGCCGCACCTCGACTTCCCTCGACGTCACCGGCTTCCTCCCCGCCGGAAATGTCCAGACGCTCCATGTCGGAGCGCGCCAGGCGATCCGGATCATGACGGGAGCCCCGTTGCCGGATGGAGCCGACGCGGTCATCCCGCTCGAGGATATCCTGGCGCATGCGGGAAACGAGACCGCAAGCGGCGGCACGATCGGCATCGCGGGCCCGGTCGCGCCGGGCGCCCACGTTCGCCGCCGCGGCGAGGACGTCCGCGCGCGCACTTGCGCGATCCCGGCCGGCGCGCTTATCCGGCCGCCCGAGATCGCCCTGATCGCGGCATTCGGCCTGACCGCGGTCGAGACGTATCGACGCCCCCGCGTCGCCATCCTGTCGACCGGCGACGAACTTGCGGCGCCCGGCGGCCCCCTGGGACATGGATCCGTGTACGACTCCAACAGCTTCGCCCTGGCAGCCGCCGTGCGGGAAGCGGGCGCGATCCCCCACTCGCTCGGGATCGCCCGGGACGACCGGGTGGCGCTCCGCGATAAAATCGCCGAAGGGTTGCGCATCGCGGATTGCCTGGTCACCACCGCCGGTGTCTCCGGAGGCGACCGCGACCTCGTCCGGGAGGCGCTTTCTTCGCTCGGCGTGCGGCAGCTCTTCTGGAAGATCGACATCAAGCCGGGAGGTCCCACCGCCTTCGGCATCGGGCTCGGCAAACCCGTCTTCTCCCTCCCCGGGAACCCGGTCTCGGGACTTGTCACCTTCGAGGAATTCGTCCGCCCCGCGCTTCGCAAAATGGCGGGACATCCGGCCCCTATCAAGCCGCCCGTGAAGGCTTTCCTCGCGGAAACGGTCCACAAGAAGGAGGAAATGGTGCGATTTCTCAGAGTATCCATCGACAGCATCGACGGGGCACTCTTCGCCCGGCCTTCGGGCGACCAGAAAACGGCGATCCTCGGCACGCTCGTGCGGGCGGACGGGATCGCGATTCTCCCGGCCGGCCGGAGCGCATTCGAAGCCGGTGAAGCGGTGGATGTCCACCTGCTCTACCCGGGGTGCCGGTCATGATCCATGCAATGCCGGCCGAGGCGCAGATCGAGGCCGCCCTTCGCAAGATGCTCGAGGCGCGGTTGATCGCCTCGCGGGACGACGCCTCCATTTATGCGAAAGACGACCGGATCCGGAGCAACCAGGGCGCCCCGGGATCCTGGGTTGTTTCGTTTTTCGAACGGTCGGGCATTTCCGCGCTCGCATTCATCCGGCCCGCATCGCCGCTCCGGGAAATCCTGCGCGATCTTGCCCGTGGGGGAGCGCCGATCCTGTCATCCCCGAAGGGGGACCCCTCGAGAAGGTTCCCCGACATCATGGTGGTGCGCAACGGCTCGACGGCCTCGCTCGAACAGGCGCTTCTCGACCGCAACTGCTGCCTTGTCCGCGGAACCGGACCCGACGGCGACGAGCTGTCCATCACGGCCTGCAGCACGCTTTCGCTTCACGACGCGCTCGCCAAGATTCAAAGAATCGCGCAGGACTTCCGCGGCCGGGATGGCGTTTCGGCCGACTGACGACCCGCCGTCCTCCCTCTCCCGCACCTTCATGCTTCCCCGTGCGTCTAACTTTAAAGTCCATCGTGGAGGCAAACCATGACTCGCAGGGATTTCCTCGTGGGAGCGGCGGCCGTCGGCGGGATTGCCGCCCTTTTCGGAAGGAAAGCGTTCGAGTTGCCGCCGGCTTCCGGCATCGCCCGTGCCGAATCGGCGGAGATGATCCGGGTCTACTCGACCGACCGGAAGGGGTACGTCATGATCGAAAAAATAACGAAGTCCGACGCGGAATGGCGAAGGCAGCTTTCGCCCGAGCAGTTCGAGGTCACGAGAAAAAAGGGAACCGAGCGGGCGTACACGGGGGCGACCTGGGACAACCACGCGAAGGGGGTCTACCGCTGCGTCTGCTGCGGGAACGACCTGTACGGTTCCGACGCGAAATACGAGTCGGGAACCGGCTGGCCCAGCTTCTGGATGCCGATCGCGGCGGAGAACATCCGGAAGCTGGGCCAGCCGGTTCCCGACTCGTATTTCGCGTCGGAACCGTACAGGTCGTTCCCGCAGCAGACGCAGCGGTAGACCCCCTTCGCGTGGTTGTCCCAGGTCGCCCCCGTG
>JANXPS010000082.1 GCA_025357175.1 Deltaproteobacteria bacterium
GGAGGGCTTCCAGGTCGGCCCGGATGGAAGGATCGGCACTGTGGAGGAAGTGGCCGCTCATGTCGAACCGGTAACCGGAGGAGAACGAGGAACGACACCATCCCCCGGCCTCAGCCTCCTTTTCGAGGACGAGAAAATCGCGACCCGCGCGATGGAGAACTTCGGCCGCCGCGAGACCCGCCACCCCGGCGCCCAGGATCAGGATCACGGTTCCATGCCTTTACAGACCCATGTCGATCGCCTTGAGCCAGAACGCCGCCCCCACAAGGAGCAGCGCGATGGAGCCGTAGGCAAGAAGCGACATCCCGGGCGCCATGCGCATCGCCGCCAGCCCGATCACCGACGAAACGGCTGCAGCGAGACAGGTCGCGCCGACCGTCTGACGTGTGGTGAGTCGCCACCTTCTGAGACGGAGGCCGAAGTGGTCGCGGCTTCCTACGAGAATCGAGACCCCGCGCCGCATGCGGAGCCACGAAACGAAGACGATCTCGAAGAGCGGCACGGCGAACAGCGCCAGCGGCGTGAGCCAGCCCACGGGATTGTGCATCGTGTAATCGCCGCCGATCGCGAGCCCGCCGAGGAAGAATCCGAGAAAGAGCGAACCGGTGTCGCCGAGGTAGATCTGAGCCGGCGGGCGATTGTAGCGGAGAAACCCCAGGAGTGACCCGATGAGCGCCGCGCACAGGATGAACCCGATCCGGTTCCCGCCGGACAGGAAGACCCAACCCATCGCAGCCGCCGACACGCACGCCACGCCGCCGGAAAGACCGTCCATTACGTCGATCAGGTTGAAGCCGTTGGTCATGACGATCATCCAGAGAAACGTCAGGGCGATGTCGGCCAGCGGCGGAACCTGTTCGATCCGGATCCGGATGCCGGACTTGAGCAGCAGGAAAACCGCGATGACCTGCCCGAGCAGCTTGATCCGGGGAGACAGGCCGCAGATGTCGTCGATCAGGCCGAGCAGGAGGATGATCGAGGAGGCGAACAGCAATCCGATGGTGGTGTCGCTGAGCTGGATGAACATCGCGCCCGGCAGCATCGTGGCCAGGAATACGGCGAGCCCTCCGAAGTAGGGAACGGCCTTCTCGTGTGTCTTTAGCGCCCCGTCGGGCCGGTCGACGATGCCGAGGCGGCGGGCCGAATCACGGAACAGCGGCGTCAGGTAGAGCGACAGGAGCAGCGATACCGTCAGCGAGGCGGCGCCGGCCGCCAACGGATCGGCGAGCAGGGAATCCGGGGGCACTATTTGAAATCCTTTCGGGAAAAGAGGAGGCAGGCCAGCGAGAGGACGGCCGCGCAATAGGAGACGAGGTACCCGATCGCGGGAAGCAGGCGGGCGGCGGAGCGAACGGTCCCGTAGGCCACGTCGTTTTTCCAGTTGAACAGCTCAAGATTGGGCAGCAGGTAATACAACGCATGCGCCAGCCACCGGACCGGCGCGGAACCGGCCTTGTCGCCGAAAAACAGGAGGTCGCCCGTGATGTGACCGATGAGAAACATCGACAGCGTAAAGATCGCGGACAAGATCGGCGTCGTGAAGGTCGAAAAAAGGGACGCCAGGCAAACCAGCACGACCAGTTCCATGTAGATCCCGGCGGAAGCGACGAATATCCCCGCCTCGGGGCCATCCCCGAGACGATATCCCCCGTGGATCAGGAAGAGCAGCAACGCCATCATGAATGTCGTCAAGGCAAGCGTCGCGGCCAATCCCAATGCCTTGCCGACGACGAATTCGCTTCGGGGAATCGCCTTGGAGAGAATCACGTAGACGGTCTTCCGGTCGAGTTCCTGGCTGATCAGAGTGATTCCGATGAAGATGGCCGCGATGACGCCGAAGATATGGATTCCGGCGAGACCCAGGTCGACGATGATCCGTGCGAAATCGCCGAGCGAGAGGTCGGCCAGGAAGCGGGTCATCCCGATGAGCACCAGTGCAAACGCGATAATGACGTAGAGAATCTTGTTTCGGACGGATTCGCGGAAGGTGTTCGCGGCTATCGCGACGATACGGCCGATCATTTCCCGCCCCCCCGCAATGCGCCCGCCTCGACCTGTTCAACGTAGATGTCTTCGAGGTTTCGTTTTACCGATACCATGGAGCGAAGTTGCGAACCACCCTCGCGCGCATCGGCGATCCAGCGATCGGCCTCGTCGAAATTCACGGCCCGAATAACCAGTGATTCGCCTTGCAGAATGCCGGTCCCGTTCCCGATCGCGGCTCCGCCCCGAGGTTGGGAGAATACCAGCTCGATATATTTCACCTCTCGTCCCATCATTTCCTCGACGTTGCCTTCGGCCACCTTGCGCCCCTGGAGGAGCATCA
>JANXPS010000092.1 GCA_025357175.1 Deltaproteobacteria bacterium
GCCTCGAGTTCCGCACCAAGCTGAACACGGTCGACGCCGACGTCGTCGCGATGATGCACGAGGCCGTCGACAGGGTCGAGGAATCGCATGCGGGACTGGTCATCGGAAACCATTCCGACACGTTCAGCGCGGGCGCCAACCTGATGCTCGTCTTCATGGAGGCCCAGGCCGGGAATTTCGGGAACATCGAAAAACTTGTGGGCGGATTCCAGGCGGCGTGCATGCGGCTGCGCCATTCGGCCAGGCCGGTGGTGGCAGCGCTCGGGGGGCTGGCGCTTGGCGGAGGTACCGAGATCTGCCTCGGGGCCGACCGGATCCGGGCGGCGGCCGAAACGTACATGGGGCTGGTCGAGGTCGGAGTCGGGCTGCTGCCTGCCGGGGGCGGCTGCAAGGAAATGGTGCTGCGAAGCACCGACGCGATTCCCGAGGGGGTCGACGCCGATCCGCTCCCGTTCCTGCGGCGCGCCTTCGAGACGATCGGGATGACGAAGGTGTCGACGTCGGCGGAGGATGCGCGGGCGCTCGGCTTCCTGCGGCCGTGGGACAAGATCACGATCCAGCGCGACTTCCTGTTGAAAGCGGCGAAGGACACGGTGCTGTCCATGAATCTGGACGGCTACGAGACACCCAAAGCCCGAACCGACATCCCGGCGGCGGGTCGCGACGCCTACGCGTCCTTCTGCTACGGGCTTTACGCGATGAAGGAAGCGCACCGGATCAGCGCGCACGACGAGCTGATCTGCCGGAAGATCGCCCGCGTGCTGACCGGGGGCGACGTCGTCCGCGGAACGCGCATCTCCGAACAGGATCTCCTCGCGCTCGAGCTCGAAGGGTTCCTGTCCTTGTGCGGCGAGGAAAAGACGCGCGAGCGGATCTCGCACATGTTGATGAAGGGAAAGGCGCTGCGGAACTAGCGGCCGACCGCAGGGAAGGGGATGGCAGATGGCGAAGGTATTCATCGTTTCGGCGGTTCGGACGGCGGTGGGCAGGGCTCTCCGGGGATCGCTGAAGGACACGCGTCCGGACGACATGGCGGCGTTCGCGATCCGCGGGGCGATCGCCGGGGTGCCGGGACTCGATCCGTCGATGATCGAAGACGTGATCCTGGGATGCGCGATGCCCGAAGGCGAACAGGGGATGAACGTCGCCCGGATCGCCGCCATCCGGGCGGGGTTGCCCGATTCGGCGCCCGCCGCAACGGTGAACCGGCTTTGCGCATCGGGCTTGCAAGCTATCGCGATGGCCGCCGAGCGGATCCTGGCCGGCGCGGCCGACATCGTCATCGCCGGAGGGACCGAGTCGATGTCCATGGTGCCGATGGGTGGCGCCCGTCCGTCGTTCAACCCGGAACTGCTCGAACGGCGTCCGGAAATCTATCTGCCGATGGGGCTTACGGCCGAGCGGGTCGCCGCGAGATACCAGGTGACGCGCGAGGACCAGGACCGCTTCGCCTACCAGAGCCACATGAAAGCGCTGGCGGCGATCGCGGCAGGGCGCTTCAAGGACGAGATCGTCCCGGTCGAGACCACGGTCTCGGAGGCGTCCGACGGGGAGCGCCCGGTGATGAAGCCCATTGTTTTCACCGAAGACGAGGGACCGCGTGCCGACACGACGCTCGAGGCGCTCGCGAAGCTCAAGCCCGCATTCGACGCCCGCGGTACGGTGACGGCGGGGAACACGTCCCAGGTCAGCGACGGGGCCGCCGCGTGCGTGGTCGTGTCCGAAAAAGGGTTGAAGGAACTGGGCGTCGAACCGTTGGGCCGATTCCTGGGATTCGCGGTGGCGGGCGTCGCGCCCGACTTCATGGGAATCGGGCCGGTCGAGGCGGTTCCGAAGCTGATGTCCCGTCTCCGGATGAAGCTGATGCGCGTCGACCTGATCGAACTCAACGAAGCGTTCGCGGCACAGGCGCTGCCGGTCATTCGCGAACTGTCCATCGACCCCGACAAGGTCAACGTGAACGGTGGCGCGATCGCGCTCGGGCATCCGTTGGGGTGCACCGGTGCCAGGCTGACGGCGACGCTGCTCCACGAGATGAAGCGCCGGAGTGCCGCGACGGGACTCGTAACGATGTGCGTGGGCGGGGGGATGGGCGCTGCGGCGCTGTTCTCGAGGGAATAGCGGAGGGTTTGGCGAGACAGAAAGACCCGTTCGCGGGCTTCGCCGGCAGGGGGGGACCCGCCGGCGAAGCCCGGTAACGCGAAAGGGATAGAGAAGGAGATGGCATACGGTCAGGGGAGGGGGCCCCGTTCCGTATACTGTATACAAAAGATACCGCCCCCGGCCGCCCCCTGTCAACGGATTTCTAACCCGTGATATACTCCCTCCAATGAACGGTCGCAATGAAATGTTGCAGGCGGGAACCGATGCGCCGCTGACGGGCGAGAAAAAGCTCGCGGCCATCCTCAACAGCGTGTGGGAGGCGGTGATCACCGTCGGGATCGACCACCGGATCGCCTCGTTCAACCGGGCCGCCGAGCGGATGGTCGGCATTTCCGCGGCCGACGCGCTCGGGAAGGACTGCCGTACCATCCTGCGCGCCCACTTCGGGCCGGCGCAGTCCGACTGCCCGATGGGCGATATCACCGACGGAGGCAAGCCGCGCACCGAGGTCAACGGCACGCTGGTTCGCACCGACGGCCGCATCATCCCCGTCAGCGCGAGCTGGGGCTTCCTCGAGGACGAGCCCGGCCACATCCTGGGATTCGTCGTCTCCTTCCGCAGTTTCGACGAGATCGAGCGGCTGGTCGAGGAGCGGCGGTCGCGCTCACCCTTCCGGGAGATCGTCGGCAAGACCGAGCGGCTCAAGGAAATCTTCGAGCTGGTCGACGTGGTCAAGGAGACCGATTCGACCGTCCTCATCATGGGCGAAAGCGGCACAGGCAAAGGGCTTTTCGCGCGTGCCATCCACGACCATTCTCCTCGCCGCGAGGGGCCGTTCGTCAAGGTCAACTGCGCGGCGCTGACCGAGACGCTGCTCGAATCCGAGCTGTTCGGCCATGTCCGGGGGGCTTTCACCGGCGCCGTGTCCGACAAGGTGGGACGGTTCGAGGCGGCCAACGGCGGCACCATTTTCCTCGACGAGATCGGCGAGATTTCCCCCGCGGTGCAGGTCAAGCTGCTCCACGTGCTGCAGGACCACGCGTTCCAGCGGGTGGGCAGCAGCAAGACGATGAAGGCCGACGTCCGCGTCATCGCGGCGACCAACCGCGACCTCAAGTCTGCCATGCGCGAGGGACGATTCCGCGAAGACCTGTTCTACCGGCTCCATGTCATCCCGATCACCGTGCCTCCGCTGCGGGAGCGCAAGGAAGACATCCCGATGCTCGTCGACCACATCCTGAAATCGCTGCGGAAACGCGGGCTCGACCGGGTGCGCAGCGTTTCCCCCGAGGCGATGCGCTGCCTGATGGACTACCGGTGGCCGGGCAACGTGCGCGAACTCGAAAACGTGCTCGAACGCGGCGTCGTCTGCGCGCGGGGACCGGTTCTTTCCTGCGACGCCCTGGCCGAAGAGGTTCGCGAACTTTGCCGCGGGCCGCACCGGGCGGTGGCGCCTGCCCAGCAGATTCACGTAGCGGAAACCGGCTCCGCACCGGGTGGGGCGGGAGCGGATGAAGACGAAAAGCAGAAACTCGTGCGGATTCTCGATTCCTGCAGATGGAATCGCGGCGAAGCCGCCTCGGCGCTCGGCGTCGACCGGACGACGCTGTGGCGGAGAATGAAGCGGTACGGGCTATCCTGACGCGGAGGGCCTGAAGGCGCCCGTTCCGTCGACTCTGCAACGTGATGTTGCTTCGGCATGGCTTTGCGCAACACCCTGACTTCGACCCCCTTCCATCCCACGATTGATAATCACTTTGATTAACGGCTAGTTGTCCACGTTTCCCCCGTCCTGCCCCGGTTGGCACCCAATATGCTGTTTACGGTAACCGGGAGGATTGCGTCATGAACATCGAGAGATCCATCCGGACGATTGCCGGCACATTCGTTCTCGTCAGCCTGGGCTTGGGCATCTACGTCAACCATTACTGGTTTCTCTTCACCGCGTTCGTCGGCCTGAATCTGTTTCAGTCCGGCCTGACGGGGTGGTGCCTGATGGCCGATATTCTTAAAAAACTGGGGGTTCCCGAGAAGTAGGCTTGCCTGGGGGGGTGGGGAATGCCGTTGTTCGAGTACCGGTGCAGGACGTGCGCAAAACTTTTCGAGGCGTACAAACGGCCGTCCGAGGTCGACACGGGCGAGACGTGTCCCGATTGCGGCGGTTCGGCGGTCAAGGTCGAGGTATCACTCGTGAGCGCGGCCGGAGGTGCGGGGACTTCCGGATCGAAATCGGGGGGATGCGGGAGCGGATCCGCTCGCTCGCCGTTTCGTTGAGGGTGAACGATCCCCCGGCGGTCGCCGGGGACGCGAATG
>JANXPS010000134.1 GCA_025357175.1 Deltaproteobacteria bacterium
CCCGGGAAAGGCCGTATTTCGAGCGCCCGTAACGGCGCGGATGGTGACGGACCGGAATCTGGGCGATCCGGGCGCCGGCGGGCCGGGTCATCGCCGGGATGAATCGGTGCATCTCGCCGTAAAGGGGAACACGGCGGATCAAATCCGCCCGATACGCCTTGAGGGAGCAGCCGTTGTCGCGGATGGGAACGCCGGTGACCCACGCGATGATCCGGTTGGCGACGAGCGAGGGGAGGCGCCGCGTCATGAAGGGATCGTTCCGCTTTTCGCGCCACCCGCAGACGATGTCGTAGCCTTCGTCGAGCGTCGCGAGCAGCCGGGGAATATCCTCGGGATCGTTTTGCAGGTCGGCATCGAGCGTCACCCACCGCCCGCCGCGCGCGTGCTCGAAGCCGGCCGCCATCGCCGGCGTTTGCCCCGCGTTTCGCCGAAGCCGGACCACGCGCAGGCGGGAGTCGGCGGCCGCGAGAGCCCGGGCGACCTCGAACGTCGAATCGGTGCTCCCGTCGTCGACGAAAACCATCTCGTACGCCATCCCGGACGGCGCCATCGCGCGGACGATCGCCGCGTGCAGGTGCGGCAGCGACCCTTCCTCGTTGTACATCGGCACGATGATCGAAACGTCCATCCTATCTCCGGAAGCGCCGCAGGATGCAATATCGGGCGAACTCAATGATATCCGAAAAGCCCAGCTTCGTGGCGCCGCGGAGCCGGTCGTCGAAGGATACCGGCACCTCGCGGATGCGTCCCCCCGCAATAACCGCCTCGGAAAGCAGCGCGGGCTGGAATATATAGCCTCGGACGCCCAGCCGGTCGAGCGGAATCCGCTTGAGCAGGCCGGCCCGGATCGCCCGGAAACCGGCCGTGCAGTCGGATACGCCCGCGCAGCCGGGCACCAGGAAACGCGCCACGCGGTTGCCCCACCGGGAAATCAGGTGGCGGCGGAGACCCCACTCGACGGGCAGGCTGCCTCCGGGAACATACCGGCTGCCGATGACGAAGTCGGCCCCTTCCCCGAGCGCGGCGAGCAGGCGCGGCAGATCGGACGGGCGGTGGGAAAAGTCGGCGTCCATCTGGACGACGACATCCGCCCCCGTAACCTCGATCGCATGCCGGATGGCGCGGACATAGGCGATGCCCAGCCCTTCCTTTTTTCCGCTCAGGAGCGACAACCAGGGCCGTTCGGCCATGGCGTCACGAACCATCCGGCCGGTGCCGTCGGGGGAGTCGTCGTCGGCGATGAGCAGCGCGCACCGGTATGGCAACGCGGGAAATATCCCGCCCAGGGCGTCCACCAGCGAAAGGATGTTGTCGCGCTCCTGGTAGGTCGGCACGATCACGACCAGACGCGGGAGCTCGCTTTCGGCAATCGCGGTCATCCGGCAATGCCCGCCAGCTCCCGGTACGCCGCTTCGTGAAGCGCCACGGCGTTCTCCAGCCCGAATTTCGCCCGGACGAAGGAACGACCCGCCTCCCCCCGCTCACGCCAGCGATCGCCCTCGAGGAGCCAGGCGAGCCCTGCGGCGAAATCGTCTTTCCGCGCGTGCTCGCCGGAACCGAACTGGTCGACGAAACCCATCATTTCGAGGTTGGAGCAACCCGCATATCGCCTTATGAGCGCCGCCTCGTATGCGGCGTCCCGCGACTTCCCCATCATGACGAAGCGGACGTCCGGGAACCCCGCCGCGAGTTCGAGGAACAGCTCGGGCCGCTTCCGGCGATCGAGCCTCGCCGCGAAACAGACCGTGGGGACCGCCGCCTTTTCGACGCGGGGCGGCACTTCGACGGGTGTCGGCAGGAAGACGGGATCCCGCGAAAGCCCGTAAATACAGCGGATTTTCGGGGCCAGATCCTGCGCGGTCGCATAAACGGCGTCCATCCGGCGGACGGCGCGGCGCACCAGCGGGTTGTTCTCGTAGAGCCAGTTGTGAAACACCTGCAACCGGTTGAGCGACGGCCTGGCGAATTCCTGCGCCCAGTCACCGCAGTCCCTCGGGTCGCGAATTGTGGCGACATGACTGCGGGAGGGCATAGCCCGCATCGCCAGCCACGTTCCCGTGGACGGCTCGCACGAGTGGTATACGTCGGCGTCGATCTCCTGGAACAGGCCGTACGCCTCCCAGGGACGGAAAGGCGGGAAACCGAGCACCCGGATGCCGTCGAGCGTTTCGACGGCGCCTTGACCCTCCCTGCGCGGTACGACTGCGAAAACCTCATGGCCGCGGCGCGCCAGTTCGCGCCCGATGGTCCGCGTGGCCTTGCCGAATCCGCCGTATTTTCCCCAGGCGAATATCTCGACGCTGATCAGACAGATTCTCACCCGAATTTCCGACTTTCCCAAACGCCGCGGAGGTATCCGGCCGCCTCGAACTTCTCCCCGAGCCAGAAGACGCCGAAAGCCCGGATCGAGTGGAAGTTGCCGGCATCGAAAGGGCCGACCCCCTTTTTCCAGAACGCCCTGAGCCGGCGGCCCCACACCCCGCCCGTCTCACCCGGCTCTCCCCATGCGAGACTCGGGCCCGCTCCGGGGTCGCCGGCACCTGCCGACCGCTGGACGGAGGCGAGCATCGCGATCCCGCGGCCCCGGCGATGCTGGGTCCGCAGGTAGACGGCCGGCGCCATCGCGGAGACGATCGCCGCGTAGAGGTGCGGCAGCGACCCTTCCTCGTTGAACATCGGCACGATGATCGACACGTCCATTACCGCATGATATCCGAAAAGCCCGGTTTCGCGTCAGCCGCGGTCAATGAGGATCACCCGGATTTTACCGTACCGCCGCTCGGACAACCTTCGCCCGATGGATTCGATCGCGGGATGAAGTTTCCCGGCCGCCACGCCACCCGTGTGGGTCAGGACCCAGACGCGGCGGCACGACGCCGCGGCGCGCACGGCTTCGCCGACCGACGGCTCCCGGATCGTCCCCTCCGAAAATCGGTCGAGATCGAATCGCCTCGGCAGCACGAGCGGGGGAGCGGCCGGGAGGCCGTCCATCGGAATGGCGCCGTACCGCTCGAACGCCATGGGACCGGACAGGTTTGCGCGGAGACAGACAACGCCGTCGCCGGGACGGGCTTCGGCCCGGACTTCCCGCACGATCGCCCGCCAGTCCTCGGGCGGCGAGTTCCAATTGTCGGGGAGAACCAGGAATTGACCGGCGAGCAGCCACGCGGCGACCAGCACGGCAAAACGTCGCGGCCTGATCGCCTCGATCCCGAGGCCGCAGAGCAACAGGAACGGCGGAAGCGTGCCGATCAGGTAGCGGGTGAGGAATACCGGCTTGAGGATGGAAAACGCCAGCGCGGCCAAGGGCGGGAAAAAGAGCCAAAAACCGATGACGGCCGCCTCGGGGCATGCGCCCGTC
>JANXPS010000142.1 GCA_025357175.1 Deltaproteobacteria bacterium
CGAACTCAAGGAAACGCGGGTGGCGATCGACGAGGCCGGGGCCAAGGTGCGCGAGGCCAAGCGCGAGCTGGTCGAGGCCAACCTCCGTCTCGTCGTCTCCATCGCCAAGAAATACACCAACCGCGGCCTGCAGTTCCTCGACCTCATCCAGGAGGGCAACATCGGCCTCATGAAGGCGGTCGACAAGTTCGAGTACCGCCGTGGCTACAAGTTCTCGACCTATGCCACCTGGTGGATCCGCCAGGCGATCACGCGTGCGATCGCCGACCAGGCGCGCACCATCCGCATTCCGGTGCACATGATCGAGACGATCAACAAGCTCATCCGCACCTCGCGCTACCTCGTGCAGGAGCTGGGCCGCGAGCCGAGTCCCGAGGAAATCGCCGAGCGGATGGACATCCCGCTCGAAAAAGTGCGGAAGGTGCTCAAGATCGCCAAGGAACCGATCTCCCTCGAGACGCCGATCGGCGAAGAGGAAGACAGCCACCTGGGAGACTTCATCGAGGACAAGACCACGGCGTCGCCGGTCGACCAGGTCATCAACGTCGACCTCGCCGAGCAGGTCGACACGGTTCTTCGCAGCCTCACCGACCGCGAACAGCGGGTGCTCCGCATGCGCTTCGGAATCGGCGAGAAAACAGACCACACGCTCGAAGAGGTGGGCCAGGATTTCGACGTCACGCGCGAACGTATCCGCCAGATCGAGGCCAAGGCGCTTCGCAAGCTGAAGCACCCGAGCCGCAGCAAGCGTCTTCGGACATTCATCGAGTGAGAACCCCTCCGATAGAGTACAATTGGGGGATCTCACTCCAAGGGACCGCCGACCAGGTGGGAGGAAGAGCCGCCATGGATGGCGGCGGAAGGTCCCGCGGCCGCCAGCGGAGCGGAGGCACGGATGGCGGAGCGTGAGCTGGTACGGAACGCTCTGACAATGCTATTATGTTCCTTCACATGGGCCCATAGCTCAGTTGGTCAGAGCCGCCGGCTCATAACCGGCTGGTCCCTGGTTCGAGGCCAGGTGGGCCCACCAAAAAAGACGGTAGCCGACCATATGAAATTCGCAGCATCAGAAATGTCCTTCGAGAATGCACCGGTCCCCGGTGCATTTTTCGTTTCGGGACCGGCAGGGGCGGCATGACCCGGGGAACCGCTCCCACCGTCCGCGAGGTTTACGAGGCGCTCGACGCGGCCTGGCCGTTCGCCCACAGGGCCGACTGGGACAACGTGGGCATCCTGGTCGGAGATCCCGGACAGTCCGCCGGCCGCATCCTGATCGCCCTCGACGCGACTCGCGCCGCGATCGAAAAACTGATCGCCATCAAGGGCTCCCTGCTGGTCACGCACCACCCGGTCGTTTTCTCACCTCTCAAATCGATCCGGCCCGACAGCCAGGCGTCCGCCGCCGCTTTCTCGCTGCTCAAGGCGGGCGCATCCGTCATCAGCGCGCACACCAACGCCGACTCCGCGCCGCGCGGCGTATCCTGGGCGATCGCACGACGCCTCGGACTCGAGTTCATCCACCCGCTTGTTCCCGACGAGCCCTCCGGCGGGGCCTGCAAGATCGTGGTGTTCGTCCCGGCCGACAACGCCGACTCGATCCTCGCCGCGTTGTCGGGGGCCGGCGCCGGACGAATCGGGGAATACGCCGACTGCACCTTCCGTTCCGAAGGGACGGGATCCTTTGTCCCCTCGGGCAACGCATCGCCGGCCGTCGGCGGGGAAGGGGGGAAGGTCTCCGTCGCCGAGATCCGTCTCGAGACGGTCGTTGCGGGAGCCGATCTTCCCCGCGTCCTTCGGGTGCTGCGCGACGCGCACCCCTACGAGGAACCGGCGATCGACGTCTATCCGCTCAAGGGCGGGGCGCTGGGAGGCGGTTACGGCGCCGTGGGAACGCTTCGGAATCCCGCACCGCTCAAGGACGTCCTCGACATGATTCACCGGCGGCTTCGTTGCGACGGCGGCATCCGGGTCGCGGGCCCGTCGCGTCGGACGGTTCGACGCATCGCGGTGATGGGCGGCAGCGGGGCGGGGTTCATCCATGCGGCCGCCGAGGCGGGAGCCGACCTGTTCGTGACGGGCGACGTGAAGTACCACGAGGCGCAAGAGGCGGAAAACGCCGGAATCACGGTGGCCGACGTCGGGCACGGCGCCGCCGAAAAATGGATTTTGCCTGAATTTCGACGGGTGATCTCGGAGCGCTTCGGCGCATCCGCCGACGTCCGTATCTTTGTTGAAAGGGAGCCCTTGCGGCCTTATCGGCCGGGGGAGACACCGGGAGGGGAAAAAACTTGATGGAGCAGGTGAAGGTTCTGCTGGATCTGCAGGAGATCATGACGCGCAGGTGCGCGATCGAAGAGGAAAAGCGGAAGGTGCCGCTGGATGTGGCCGACCTTAAAGGACTCTTCGAAGAGCGCGAGGCGGCATTCCTGGCGGCCGGCCAGGAGTTCGAGTCGCTCCGGCAGCAGCGCCGGGACCGGGAGCGGGAGATCGAGGAAGAGCGCGATCTGGTCGAAAAGGCCAAGGCCAAGCTCATGGGCATCAAGACCAACAAGGAATATTACGCGATGCTCAAGGAGATCGAGCAGACCAAGAAGGTCAACACTGAGCGGGAAGAGGTGCTGCTCGCTCTGATGGCCCGGTTCGAAGAGGCCGAAAAGCGCCTGGCCGACCTGAAGGCCGAGTTCGAGGAGGTCGAAGGCCGCTATCGCACCCAGATGGTCGACATCGATGCGCGCATGGCGACGTTCGACAAGGAGATCGCCGCGGTCGATGCGGAAAGGCGGCGCATCGGGGCATCGCTCGAGGCGGGTCTGCTGCGGCGTTTCGAGCAGATCTTCGACAGACGCGAAGGGCTTGCCATCGCCTCCGCCCACAACTGTTCCTGCAGCGGTTGCCACATGAACCTGTCGCCCCAGCTCTACAACATGCTTCAGCGTGGAGACAAGCTCTACTCATGTCCGAACTGCAACCGGCTGCTCTACTTTTCCGAAGAGGCCGACGGGGCCGAGGCGGGATGACCGGCAAGCGGCTGACCATCAACAGCGACGGGGCTTGCAGGGGCAACCCGGGACCCGCCGGCATCGGCGTGTTCATGCGGGTCGAAGGCGAGCATGAGCCCCGCGAGTTCTACGCCTACATCGGCGAAACCACCAACAACGTCGCGGAATACAAGGCGCTGCTGCGGGGGCTCGAGGAGGCCGAAAAACTCGGAGCGGTGGGGGTGACGGTTCTCGCCGACTCCGAACTGCTCGTCCGCCAGCTCAACGGGCAGTACAAGGTGAAATCGGAAGGGTTGCGTCCCCTTTTCCTCGAAGCGAGCCGCCGCCTTCGGGCTTTTCCGTCGGCACGGGTTGCGCACGTTCGGAGAGAGGAAAACGGCGATGCGGATCGCCTGGCAAACCGGGCGATCGACGAGTTCGAGTTCCAGAAGAGCGTCTGAGGCGACCGGGCGGCCGCCGGTCCGCGGAACGAATGCGGGCGGGAGGAAAGTCCGGGCTCCGCAGGGCAGGGTGCCGGGTAATTCCCGGTGGGGGCGACCCCGAGGACAGTGCCACAGAAAACAAACCGCCCCGATGAAAAAAGGGGTAAGGGTGAAACGGCGAGGTAAGAGCTCACCGCGGATCGGGTAATCGGTCCGGCACGGCAAACCACACCCGGAGCAAGGCCAAATAGGGGGACAATTCCGCCGGTTTCTTCGGGCGGAGAGAGGGCGGCTCGCCCGAGGTCCCCGGGTCAGGCCGCTTGAGGCACGCGGTAACGCGTGTCCTAGAGAAATGGCCGCCACGCGGCGCATTCCGGCCGCGGACAGAACCCGGCTTATGGTCTCCTCAGGCGCTCGTTGTCAAAAGGCTCCGTCGCGGGATTCGTCCCGGGGCGGGGCCTTTTGCGTCCGGACCGCCCGGTCCGTCCCCCCCGACTAAAATAAATCACATTTATCCATGATTTCGGCATCTTTGGCAGTTTCCGGAATAATACTTGACACCCCACACCACGGGATTAAAATGTTCTCCCAGTGGGTAATTGTGGGGAAAGGTGGGTAACTCGCCCCAATGTCGTACTTCCGTGGCCTATTCGAATATACCATCGATCCCAAGGGCAGGGTCAATGTGCCCGCGCCCTTCCGCGAACTCGTCCAAAAAGCAGGCCATGAGTCGATCATGATCACGCGGTGGCAGCGTTGCCTCTATGCGTTTTCGCTTCCCGAGTGGGACGTCATCGAGGGAAAGCTCGCCGACATATCGAGTGTCGATCCCCAGCTCAACAGCTTCAAGCGCTTCTTCGTCGGTTCCGCGGTCGAGGTCTCCTTCGACAAGCAGGGGCGCATTCTCGTGCCGCAATCGCTTCGCGAATACGCGGGGCTCGAAAAAGAAATCGCGATCACCGGCATGGGGCGGCGGTTCGAAATCTGGTCGCTCGAGCGGTGGCACGAGGAAGTCGGCGGCTTCGAGAAGGTGCTTCCGTCGGACGCGGAACTCACGAAACGGATCAGCGAGCTCGGGATCTGACGGTGGCCGAAGGCCACATACCTGTTCTTTTCCAGGAAACGATGGAACTGCTTGCGCCGGCTCCGGGGGAGTGTTTCCTCGACGGGACCGCGGGCGCGGGAGGCCACTCCGAGGCGATCGCGCAGCGGATCGGCCCCGGCGGCGTCCTGGTCAGCGCGGACGGCGACCCCTCGATGCTCGCGGTCGCGGCGGCCCGGTTGGCCCCTTACCCCTGGGTCCGGATGGTCCACGCCGATTTTTCCGAGCTCGACCGGTTGCGCGAAGCTGCCGACGATCGACCGTTCGACGGGGCGCTGCTCGACCTGGGCATCTCGTCCGTGCAGCTTGACGATCCGCAGCGAGGGTTCACGTTTCGCGAGGACGGTCCGCTCGACATGCGGCGGGATCCCGGGAGCGATGACGCGACGGCTGCCGACATCCTCCGCTACACGCGGGAGAACGAACTGGCCGACCTCATCTACCAGTTCGGCGAAGAGCGATTTTCCCGCAGGATCGCGGCGCGCATCGTCGAGCAGCGCCGGTCGGCCCCGATCGAAACGACCGGGCAGCTTGCGCGGCTGGTCTCCTCGGCGATCCCGCGCAAGGGCTGGCCACGCGACATCCACCCGGCGACGCGGACGTTCCAGGCGCTGCGGATTGCGGTCAACCGGGAACTCGAGTCGATCGCCGGGTTTCTCGAGCGGATCCCGGCATACCTGGCGCCGGGAGGGCGGGTGGGCGTCATCAGTTTCCACTCGCTCGAAGACCGGCTGGTCAAGGTCGCATTCCGGTCGGCCGCGGCCGGAGACGAGGCGACGATGAAGGTGGTCACGAAAAAACCCGTTTATCCGGGAGAGGAAGAAAC
>JANXPS010000159.1 GCA_025357175.1 Deltaproteobacteria bacterium
GCGATCTTCTCGCCCCCGCGGAACCGGACGGGATATCCCCGCAACGGGAAGTCGACCAGGTCGGATGGCGGCCCGCCCATCTGGAACGCGCCCTGCACCGGCCGGGCGCCGTCGGACAGCCCGCCGCGCACGTCCAGCGAAACGACGTGGTGGCGAACCGGCTTCCACGGCAGCGCCAGGAATTCGTTCCATGAGGCCGTGTATTCCTTGCCGTTCAGGTCGCTTCCCCAGCGCCGGTCGAAATCGCGGAAGGTGAAGGAAATCTTCCGCCCTTCCTCCTCGCTGATCGAATGGGGGTAGCGAAGCGCGTCGGAATACGCAAGCGTCGCAAACAGGTTGTCCCTGCGCCCTTCGAACACGGGCAGGCCCTCGAACATGCCGCCGGAAAGCGGCGTCAGCGCTTCTTCTTTCCGAAGCTGGTAGCCGGCGCCCAGCGTCAGGCCGGATTCGACGCGCAGGATCGGCGCCACCGCCTCGAGCACGAGACCGGTGTTGCGCTCCCAGTAGTCGCCCCGCCGGAAAAGGTCGGCGTAGAGCGACGGAAGCGAGTACGCCTTGACGATCAACGTGGGCGGAAGCGAATCGTTGGCGTATTCCGCCGCGAAGTAGCCCTGCCCGCTCGACAGGCCGATCCCGCCCTCGACGAACCAGGCGTGCCGCGCGAGCACGTCCTGCCCCGCGGTCAGCGCCCCCGCCACGGCACCGTCGTGATCGGCGAAGAGCGCGGGAAGCCAGAACCTCGGCGCCAGCGTCGGCAGCGGGCTGTATCCGCCTGCCGGGACCGCGGCCGCATCCCGCGCCATCTCTCCCGCGATCCGCGCCCGTTCCTCGCCGATCCCTTCGAACACGGCCGGGTATGTGCGCAGGGCGGGCCCCGCCTCTTGGCGCCAACCGGCGGGAGAATACGGCACCGAGGCGATCCGGAACCCGGAGGCGCGGTAGCTGGAATAGGCGATATTCCGCCCGTCCGGCGAAGCATCGGGATGGAACGCGCCGCCGACGAGGTGCGTCACCTGCCGGCGGTCGCCGCCGGTCGAGGCGTTGCAGGCGAATAGGTTGAATACCCCCGTCTCTCCCGACATATAGAGCAGCGTTGCGCCGTCGGCCGACCAGGCGGGCGTCGCGATCGGCGCCAGCGTCTCGAACAGCTTCCGGCTCGTCCGCCCTTCGAGTTCGTAAATGTAGAGGCCGCTGACGCCGTCCTCGCCCGTCGCGACGTAGGCGATCCGCCCGCCGTCTGGAGACCACCGCGGCCCCGAGATGCGCATCCGCGACAGGTGCGTCACGTTGTCGACCCGGAACCCCTCCTTGTCCGGCGCCAGGATCGCGAGGTTCCGGTCGCCCGATCCGGTGACGACCCCGGCGAACAGCCCGCCCTCCGGACCGGCGTCGACCTCGCTGAGCCGCAACCCATGCGTCAGACGCTTCACGCCGCCGCTTCGGATGTCGAGCCGGTAGAGATCCTGGTACAGCATCGATCCGTCGTAGATCTCCGCCTGGCAGAAAAAGAGCGCCCCGCCGTCGGGCGACCACGAAAGCGCGCCGTCGGAAATCACGCGCCGGGCCGCATCCCGCGGACGGCCTCCGTCGGCATTCGCCACCACGATCGTCTCGTGGCGGTGCGGATCGCGCCGGGTCCAGGCCAGCTGTTTTCCGTCGGGCGAGTAGCGCGGGCGGGTCAGCGATTCGCCGTCGGCCGCAATCATCCGCTCTTCCGTCGGCGGCATCCGCAGAAGCGTCGCGAGGCTTCGTTTCTGTGCTGCCAGGAGATCCTCGACCATCTCGAGATAGAGCGCCTTGTACCCGTTGTCGGCGAAAAGCTGTTCGGGCGCCCCGTTGAGCATGTACGGCACGCGGCCGGCATGCTTCATATTGAGAAGCCCCGGCGCCGTTTCGCCGCGCGAGCGGGCGATGTACGACACGAGCTTCGACCCGTACAGGTATGGCATGTGGCCGTCCGGCCAGTCGGGCAGCGATTCGTTGATCCGGTCGATCGAAGGCACCCGGTCCTCGAGCACGTCCATCCGGAAGACCATGTCGAAGTAGACGCTGTTGTCGCGCCCCCGGTCGGTGTAGGTCGATTCGGCCCAGGTCGCCATCCCCTCGTGCCACCAGCGCGGCAGGAACGTGTTGGGGGGCGCGGCGGCCAGGAATGCGAGGAGGGAGATCGGGTCGGCGGCGGGCACCGGCTTGCCGAAGATTTTCCGCGTGACGGCGGAGTATCCGCGCGCGGGGTCGCTGGTCAGGATGTGCGCGTACTCGTGGACGATCACCCCTTCGAGCCAGGAGCCGTATTCGCCGAGCGTCGAGTCGAGATCCGGCGGCACGGGAAAGACATAGATCGTGTTGTACGGAAGGGCGGTCGAAAAACCGTTCGTGTAGTCGAATGCGTCCACCAGGACGAGCTGCGTCTTTTCGGCGGGTTCCCATCCGAACGGCCCGGCCATCCGCCTGTGCGCCCTCTCGGCGTAGCCGGCGGCCAGCGCCCCCACGTTGTCGAGCCCCTCGTGGAAGTGGACCGAGAAATGCTCGGTCTCTATCGTCTTGTAACGGAACGGGCTGGTGATCGACCCGGCGAATGCCGGCATCCATGTGGCGAAAAGAAGAAACAGGACGAGAATCGCGATGCGCCGCACGGCACCCCCCAAGGGAAAAAGTTGACGGAAAACGGTTTTTTGGAGCAAAAAAGGAGTATACCAAGTTTAGAACCAACCCACGCAGCCGGGGGATGGCCCGGCGACGCATCGCCGACGGCGGCGGCAGCGTTCCCTTCACCGCGGGCGTCAACTTCAAGTTCTGACCGGACTTTTCGGGAACCGGCGGGATGGGGCGACTCATCCCGCCATCGCCTCCCGGAATTCCCGGTTGCCCGCGAGCGCCAGGAGCGACGCCACGCGGCCGAACGCCGGCAGCGGATCGTCCCACGAGAGCAGGTCGTCGGGAACGGAAAAGTCGAGCAGTCCCGGATTCATCCGGAAACGGCCCGGGCTCGACAGGAAATGCATCAGATCCCCGTGGAGCAGCGAACGGCTCCGTATCCCTGCCCGGCAGGGTGCCACCTCCGGGATATCCCCTTCCATCGCCATCCGGTAAAGCATCACGGGAAAATCGACGCCGCACGTCACGCCGTGGCTGAGCGACCCCCAGAAACGCGGGTTGACCTCGAGCAGCTTCGGGAGGCCGTCGCGCGGGTCGACCTTGAACTCGACCATCGCGGGGCCGCTCCAGCCCATCGCGGCGAGCAGCCTCGCCGCCGTTTCGCAAAGCCGCGCATCGTCGATGCTCTCGCGCAGCGTTCCCGGCCCGCCGGTGATCGGGTATTCCCGCAACCGGCGGTAAGCGAGGGCGGCGCGCGCCTGCGAGGCGGGGTTCATCAGGACGGCCACGCCCAGCGCGTCACCGCCGGCGGGAATGAATTCCTGGACGATCGGCGCGGGATGGCGGGCATGGACGTCGGCGAACGCCTGGACGAACCCGGCCGGGGAATCCGCCTTCCGGATGCCGCGCCCGCCCGAGGAAGAGCGGGGCTTGACGACCACCGGGTATGACAGCCGCCGGGACAGCGCGAGCGCCTCTTCGGGACTCGCGGGAAAAAAAGTGGCGGGGCAGGCGATGCCGAGCCGGGCGGCTTCCGCCGCCACGCAACCCTTGTCGTTCAACCGGTCTGCGACCTCGGGATCCGCGAACGGGATCCGGGCCAGCCGCGACAGCCGTTCCCGGTTGGCCGTCACCAGCCGCTGCGTCCGGAACTCCATCGGCATCACCACGTCGTACCGCCCTGACGAAAGCTCCCGCTCGAGCGCGTCGATGAACGCGTCCGGCTCGGCAGCGGGTGAGGGGTGAACGAAGCGGCGCGAACAGTATTTCGAGAAAAAAGCCGTGGCGAAGCGGGTGCACTCGCCGACCCCGACTCGCAGGCCGTGCCGTCCGAGCGACCGGACCGCGGAAACGCTCTTGTTCCAGTAGCCGTCGAGGACGAGGACGCCGCCGGGATCCGGCATTTCTCACCCGCCTCCGTCAGGGCGCATCGATGCCGCTCTCGGCCCGCTGTTTCGCGTCGAACAGCCGGACGCCGGGGGGGAGCTTCAAGGTGAATGCGTCCGCCTGCAGCGGAGGATTGATCGTCACCTCGCCAAGCGACGTTTCCGTCCGGTCGCCCTTTTCTCCCTGGACGACGATCCGCTCCGGGATCGCCTGATTTTCGCGCTGGTAAACCGTGATCGACGCCACCACCCGCTGGAACCAGCGCGCCTTCGGCTTGAGCGTCATCACGAGCAGGTCATCTTCCCGCGACACGTCGACGCGGAACCGCTTCTCGAGGTCGGCCAGCGATCCACCCATGCCCGACGCCATGAACTCGACCGCCATCCGCGCGGCGAACTGGTCACGCTGGTCGTGCCGCTCGGCATCTTTCCGGTCCGGGTGATAAACGGTCATGTTCGTGCCGTCGGCGACGACGACCAGCCGCTCCGGCCTGTCTGTTTCCCACCGGAAGCGATCGGGCTTCCCGAACAGGATGCGTCCGCCCGTCACGACCTCCGCGACGAGCATCGGCGAACTTTTCTTCTGGGTCACGTTGGCCCGGAACGACCGGACCCCGGCCTGCCGTTCGCGAAACTTCTCGAACAGCGCCGTCTTTTCGGCTCCGGTCAGATGCGCGTCGGCCGCAATCCCGGCAGCCGCGATCGAGAAGACCGGGAGCAACGCGAACAGCGCCGCCATCAGCCGGGTGCGCGGCCGGAAACCCGGCCTAGCGGGACGCAAATTCATCCTCGACACGATTGCGGTGGGTTGGCCCGGAGTTGTAGCTGCAAAACGGGTAAAGCCGCCCGTCGGGGGCGGAATAGTGGACGCCGCAGCGCGATACCCGTTCGAGGTCGTAGTTGTAGCCGTCCATGAAGTGCATCCCCAGGACGAAGAACGTCTTGTAGGTATGCCCCGCGTGCCGGCTGTCCCACGTGTATTTCTTGTCGGCGAAACCGTCGAGCGTCTGGAGGAAGCGGGTGAAGCCGAGCCCTTCGGGCGCCCGGCCGGCGTGGAAATGGTGGTTGAGCGCGTGAAGCGCCTTCATCTTAGACAGCGCCTTGAAGCCGAAGCCGCCTCCGCCCGATTGCGCAAGGCGATCGACGTCGCCCAGCAGCCCTTTCAGGTCGAGGAACCTCGTGAGCGGCACCGCGTTGCGTTTTTCGTCGACGAACAAAAGCGACATGACGCCGCAGTGCGGATGGCAGGCGTGGTTGACGAACGTCGTGCCGGCCAACGACCCGGCGAAGCGGATCAGCGGGGCCGCAGCGCTCAGCGGGAACCAGTCGTCGTTGCGGGTGACACCCGACTGCGCGTCGAACGCGTGCGCCAGGTCGGACAGCGTGAACCGTTTCGACAGCCGCTCCTCCTCGGGATAGCGCCCGGTGAACGTCATCGGCTGGAACGAGATGCCCGAGACCACGTCGAGATTCTCGAACGCGAGCCGGAACAGGTCGCCGATCTGCCCGTCGTTGACCCCCTTGACGATCGTCGGGACGAAGATGATGCGCAGCCCCGCCCGCCGTGCCGATTCGATCGTGCGCAGCTTCGTCTCCAGCAGGTCGCGCCCCCTGAGGGTACGAAACACGCCGTCGGTCACGCCGTCCATCTGGAGGTAGAGGTACTGGAGCCCCGCCTCCCGCGCCCGCATCGCGAAACCGGGGTCGGCGAGTTTGAGGCCGTTGGTCGCCGCCTGGATGTGGGTGAAGCCCTGGCGGGCCGCCTCGGCCACGATTTCCAGGAAGCGCGGATGGATCGTCGGTTCCCCGCCCGAAAACTGCACCGCGAAGGCGGGCGCGGGCCGCTGCTCCCGCAGTTTCCGCAAGGTTCCGGCCGCCTGCTCGAACGTCAGTTCGTACGACTGTCGGTCGGCGTCGGCGAAGCAGACCTCGCAGGCGAGGTTGCAGCGGCTGGTCAGGTCGATGTTGGCAAGCGACGTGTGCGTCGTATGGGAAGCGCAGATGCCGCATCG
>JANXPS010000193.1 GCA_025357175.1 Deltaproteobacteria bacterium
CACGGGATCACGCGGTCCGACCGGGCCGCGCTCGACGAAAAAGAGGTCGGCATCATCGACGCCACCTGCCCCTTCGTGAACAAGGCCCAGGAGCACGCAAGGCAGCTCAGCACCGAGGGGTACGCGGTCATCGTGGTCGGCGACGCCAACCACCCCGAGGTCAAGAGCATCATCAGCTATATCGAGCCGGGCGTTCCCATCCTGACGGCGATTTCCGACTTGCGCGACCTCGGCGGCATCCGCAAGGCCGGAATCGTCGCACAGACCACGCAGTCGTTCGAAAACCTGATGCAGTTCGTCTCGGCGGCGCTCAAGACGTTCCCCGAGGTGCGGGTGTTCAACACGATCTGCAACGCAACGGTTCTTCGCCAGAAGGAATCGACGGCGGTTGCCGGAAAGACCGAGGTGATGGTCGTGCTCGGCGGGTACAACAGCGCGAACACGCGCCGGCTGGCCGAGATCTGCCGCGAGATCAACCCCCGTACCCACCATGTCGAGACGGCGGGAGAGCTGCCGCCCGATTTCCTCGAGGGCGTTTCCACCGTGGGGGTGACCGCGGGCGCATCGACCCCGCAATGGATCATCGAGGAACTGGTCGCCCGGATCCGGGAGCTGTGGGCCGGAGAATCGATCCGGGTCGAGCATTACCAGTAGCGGCGATGACCCAAATGCCTTTTATAACGAAGAGATATGTTGTGATAGACTTTCATTTATCCACCGACAGGAGTCCGGCATGAACGAAAACCCAACCAAAAATGACCCCGGCGAAGACATGGCCGAAGCGGATTTCGCGACGCTATGGGAAGAGAGCATCGAGGTCCCGGAAGAGGGACACCTCATCCACGGAGTCGTGATCAAGATTCTCAAGGAATACGTAGCGGTCGACATCAACCGCAAGTCCGAGGGAATGCTTCCGATATCCGATCTGCCGCCCGAAGAACTCGAGGGGCTCAAGCCCGGCGATCTTATCGACGTCATTGCCGAGCGCTATGACGGACAGTTGGGTTTCGTGTTGCTTTCCCGGACCAAGGTGCTCAAGCTCCGCGTCTGGGACGACCTCCAGAAGGCGTTCGACGAAGGCACGCCGGTCGAGGGCGTCCTCGTGGCCAAGGTCAAGGGAGGCTACACGGTCGATATCGGCGTACGCACTTTCCTGCCCGGCAGCCAGGTCGACCTGCGGCCGGTCAAGGACACCGAAAACGTCGTGGGCCTCAAGGGCAAGTTCACGATCCTGAAATTCTCGCGCAAGAAGGCCAACGTGGTCGTCTCCCGTCGCGCCTGGCTCGAGAAGGAACGCGAAGGACTGCGGGCCGGCCTCCTCGATCACATCAAGGAAGGCGACGTCGTCGAGGCGCGCGTCAAGAACATCACCGATTACGGCGCCTTCATGGACCTGGGCGGTCTCGACGGCCTCATGCACATCACCGACATGAGCTACGGCAAGGTGACCCACCCGAGCGAAGTGTTCAAGGTCGGCGACACGCTCAACGTCACCGTCATCCGTTTCGACCGTGAAAAAGGCCGCATATCGCTGGGACTCAAGCAGATGAAGGCGGACCCCTGGGTCGAAATCGCCGCACGCTATCCCGAGGGTACCCGCTGCAAGGGACGCGTGACGAACACCACGAAATACGGCGCCTTCGTCGAACTCGAGGTAGGGGTCGAGGGCCTTCTGCACGTTTCCGAGATGTCTTGGGGAAAAAGGCTGAAGGACCCGTCCGAAGTGATGAAGGTCGAAGACGTCATCGAGGTGGTCGTCCTCAAGATCGAAAGCGAGAACCGCAAGATCTCGCTCGGTTACCGCCAGCTCCTGCCCAATCCGTGGGACGAGCTTCGCGCCCTGCACCCCGAGGGCTCCACCGTCGACGGCGTCGTCAAGAACATCACCGACTTCGGTGTATTCGTCGATGTCGGCGGCGATATCGACGGCTTGATCCACATCTCGGACCTTTCCTGGAACCAGCGGGTCAAGCATCCGTCCGAGGTCGTGAAAAAGGGCGACAAGGTCACGGCCAGGGTCATCAAGGTCGATCGGGACAACCAGAAATTCTCGCTCGGCCTCAAGCAGATGTCGTCCGACCCGTGGTCCGAACTCGAATCGCGCATCCACAAGGGCGACACCATCACGGGCAAGGTGGCGCGCATCGCCGATTTCGGCCTGTTCGTCGAAGTGGGCAACGGGTTCGAGGGACTGGTGCACATCTCCGAGCTTTCCCGCGAAAAAGTCGAGAGCGCCGCGTCGTTCTGCCACGAGGGCGACGAGGTCACGGCCGTCGTTCTCGGGCTCGACCGCGCCAACAAGAAAATATCGCTTAGCATCAAGGCCCACCAGGACGAGGCCGAACGCAAGAGCATCGAAAGCTACATGCACAAGTCCAACCGCGAACCCGAAGGGCTGACGGCCCTCGGTGAAGCGCTCCGCGCTAAGCTGAAAATCACCGGAGAATGAACTCCGCCGACCTCTACGGCGACGTATCCCGCTTCAAGGGATCTTCGCGGAAGCATCCATTCCTGCGCGGCTGCCTGATGGTCGCCCTCGTGCTGGGCATCTTCCTGCTGCTGCTGGCGATCCTCTCGCAGGTCGACGAAGGGGCCCTCGACCGGGGCGACAAGGTCGCCGTGCTCCCGATCACCGGCATCATCGCCGATTCCGAATCCGTGATCGAGCAGCTCAAGAAATACGCAAAAGACGACAACATCAAGGCGATCGTCATCCGGATCAACTCGCCCGGCGGCGGCGTCGGTCCCTCCCAGGAGATCTACGAAGAAGTCCGGAAGGTCCGCGACGCCAAAAAGAAGGTGATCATCACCTCGATGGGCGCGCTCGCGGCCTCGGGCGGCTACTACATCGCCTGCGCGTCGCAGAAGATCTTCGCGAATCCGGGCACGATCACGGGATCGATCGGCGTGATCATGCCGTTCGTCAACCTCGAGGACCTCGCGAAAAAGATCGGCGTTCGCGGAATGGAAGTGAAAAGCGGCCGCTTCAAGGACACCGGTTCCTCGATGCGCGCCATGCAGCCCGAGGAAAAGGCGCTGCTCCAGGGGGTGGTCGACAACACGCACCGGCAGTTCGTCGCCGCGGTCGCCGAGGGGCGGAAGCAGCCCTTCGCCAGGGTGATGCAGATCGCCGACGGCCGGATCATGTCGGGGGAACAGGCAAGGGCGCTGGGGCTCGTCGATTCGCTCGGAAACCTCGAGGACGCGGTTCTCGAGGCGGGACGCCTGGCCCATATCAAGGGCGAGCCCAAGGTCGTCACCCCGACCCGGAAAAAAATGTCATTTACCGATCTTCTCAAACAGGAAATCAAGACGCTGATCGACGAACGCATGTCGGCCGATCCCGTTCACATCGATTACCTCGCGAAATAAGACGCCCGGAGGATTTGCAGGCATGACCAAGAGCGATCTCGTCGAAAAACTGTCCGAAAAAGTGACCACCCTCACCAAGAAAGAGTGTGAGGAAATCGTCGAAACGGTATTCGAAAACATGAAGAAAGCGCTCCACAAGGGCGAAAAAATTGAAATTCGCGGCTTCGGCAGTTTCACGGTTCGCCTTCGGCGCGCCAAAGAGGGACGCAACCCCAAGACCGGAGACAAGGTGGCCATTCCCGAGAAGCGCATCCCGTTCTTCAAAGTCGGGAAAGAGCTCCGGGAACTGGTCAACTGCTAAGACGAATGGAGCGGATGTACTCACCCTGGCGGATGGCCTACATCCGGCAGGAGGCAGGCGGAGGCGGGGGTGGTTGCGGCTGCATCTTCTGCGTCGGCCCTTCCGAGATCGACGATCCCGCGCGCCTGGTGCTCGGCGTCTACAAGCACACGCTTGCGATCTGCAACCTTTATCCCTATAACAACGGACACGTCCTGCTCGCGCCCAGGCGGCACATCTCCGACCTCTCTCTGCTGTCGCGAGAAGAACTTGGCGAACTCATGTCGCTTGCCGCCCTGGCGACCACCGCGCTGGGCGGCGAATACGCTCCCGGAGGGTTCAACCTGGGCATGAACCTGGGCAAGGTCGCCGGCGCCGGCATCGCCGACCACCTTCATCTCCATGTCGTTCCCCGCTGGAACGGCGACACCAACTTCATGACGGCGGCGCAATCCACGCGCGTCCTGCCCGAATCGCTCGAAGAGACGCACTGCCGGCTCCAGCCCCTATTCCGCGATCTCGCGCCCTAGCCGGGGCATCCTTCTCCCCATGGAATCGCCCGTAACCGGAACCATCCTGACCAACCTGACGCCCGCGATGCGCCAGTACGTGGACATCAAGTCGCGCTACCGCGACTGCATCCTGTTCTTCCGGATGGGCGATTTCTACGAGATGTTCTTCGAGGACGCCCTCCGCGCCTCCCGCCTGCTCGACATCGCGCTGACCTCCCGCGACCGGGAATCCAGCATCCCGATGTGCGGCTTCCCGTGGCACGCGCGCACCGCGCAGCTGTCCAAGCTGATCAAGCAGGGGTGCAAGGTCGCGATCTGCGAACAGATCGAGGAACCGGGCGGCAAGGGTCTGTTCCGGCGCGAAGTGACCGAGGTCGTCACCCCCGGCCTCGTGTTCAACGACGAGTGCCTCGATGCGCGCGGCAACAATTTCCTGGTGTCGGTCCGCTTTCGAGAGCCGTGGGCGTATGCCGCCCTCGACGCCACGACGGGTGAATTTTTCTACGAGGCATGCGAATCGGCCGAGGCGCTGACCGACGCGTTGTACCGGATCGATGCGGCCGAGTTCATCCATCTCGAAGGGGACGAGGACGCGACGTCTGTCCGCTTCCGCAGGATCCTGGGCGAGAAGCTGTCCACCGGCCTCTCCCGGGCGGCCGTGACGGCGTTCACGGTCCCGCCCTCGATCCTCGGCATACCTGCCGAGGGGCACCCGGCTCGCGACGTCGTGCTTTCGGCGCTTTATTACCTGCAGCTGCACCAGCCGGCCGCCCTGGCCGAGATCGGCCGCATCGGCGAACGGGAGGGCAGCCGCTACCTCGCCATCGACGAGACCGCCGTCCGGACGCTCGAGATATTTTCCACGCTGTCCGGCGAACGGAGGGGCGGGCTTTTGTGGGCGATCGACCGCACGTCCACCCCGATGGGCGCCCGGACGCTGCGCGGCTGGCTGTCGACGCCTCTGGTTGATACCAAGAAGATCGCCGCCCGGCACGACGCGGTCGGCGAACTGGTCGAGGCGGTAGAGGTGCGCGCCTCGCTCCAGGCGCGGCTCAAGGGGATGGGCGACCTGCAGCGGCTGTCGTCCCGGTTAGCGCAGGATCGGTCCGGGCCGCGGGATGTCCAGGCGCTCTGCGACGCGTTGAAGGCGCTGCCGACGATCGTAGGCGCGCTGTCTGGGATGGCGTCCGAACTGCTGTCGGGGCTTCGCACCCGGATGGGGGACCACGCTGAGGCCGTCGCGCTGATCGAATCCGCGCTGGCCGACGAACCGCCGATGGGCTATCGCGACGGGGGCATCTTCCGCCCCGGGTTCGACGCCCGGATCGACGAACTCGCCCACCTGCTGACCCACGGCAAGGCGATGCTCGAGGAGATGGAGACGCGCGAACGCGGCCGTACGGGCATCGGAAACCTCAAGATCCGCTACAACCGCGTGTTCGGCTATTACATCGAGATCTCGAAATCCAACCTAGACCGGGCGCCGTCCGACTACATCCGCAAGCAGACGCTCGTCAACGCCGAGCGCTTCATCACCCCCGAGCTGAAGGATTTCGAAGGCAAAGTGCTCCAGGCGCAGGAAGGGCGCGCCGCACTCGAGGAGGAGCTGTTCCTCGCCTTGCGCGAGAAACTCAAGGTTTATCTCCCAGCGGCGTACGAGGCCGCGGAATCGGTCTCCGCGCTCGACGTGCTGCTCTCGTTTTCCGTCAAGGCGGTCGAGTCGGATTACAATCGCCCCGAGGTGAACATCGGCCGCGCAATCGCGATCGAAAACGGCCGCCACCCCGTCGTCGAAAGCATCCTCGACTCGCACGCCTTCGTCCCGAACGACACCCACCTGTCGCCGGACGACACGCAGATGGCGATCATCACCGGGCCGAACATGGCCGGGAAGTCCACCTATATCCGGCAGGTCGCCCTGATCGCGCTGCTGGCGCACGCCGGTTCCTTCGTGCCTGCCGAGCGCGCCGAAATCGGCGTGATCGACCGGATCCACACGCGAATCGGCGCATCCGACGATCTCTCCCGCGGCGAGAGCACGTTCATGGTCGAGATGCGCGAGACGGCCCGCATCCTGTCCGGGCTTACGGACCGTACCCTGGTCGTGCTCGACGAGGTCGGCCGCGGAACGAGCACGTTCGATGGCATGGCAATCGCCCGCGCCGTCGTCGAATTCCTCCACAACCGCCGGGAGGTCGCCGCGCTCACGCTCTTCGCGACCCACTATCAC
>JANXPS010000211.1 GCA_025357175.1 Deltaproteobacteria bacterium
CGACGAACCCGATCATCTCGAGCAGATACCAGTATCCCATCGGGGTCAGGAGCAGATCGTAGCGCTGCCCGTGTATCAGGTCGATGACCTTGAGGAACAGGTAGGCGAACATCGCGCCGGCGCAGCCCTTGCCGAGCCCGAGCAGGATGTCGTCGTGATTGGCATGGAGCGTGTGCCCGACCTTGTCCGCGAAGATCTTGTGCGTGAAGGTGCTCTCGATGATGACCATCGACAGGCCCGCGAACACGCTCGAGACGAAAAACAGGATCGGGATGTTGTGGGAATACCAGAGCGGGTGGATCTTGGTCGGCGCGAGGAGGAACAGCGCGCCGAGCCCCGACTGGTGCAGCGTGGACAGGGTGATCCCGAAGATCACGGCACCCGTCGTCATCCCCTGCACGACCTTCCGGACCCTGGGCCACCCGAGCCATTGGGCGACCACCGGTGAGAACTCGAGGAACTGGCAAAGCGTGTAGAGCAGGAAGTGCCAGGCGACCAGGAAGAGGACCGAGCTGAATCCGAATCCGTTCCCGATGATCGGGTTCACCACGTTCCACGGCCGGCCCAGGTCCAGCAGCAGCGCCCCTGCGTAGAAGCAGTAGGCCAGGAAGCCGTTGAGGACGGTCGCCCGCAATATCGGCTCGTATTTCCTGAACCTCAGGATGTCCACGACGAACGTCAGGACGTAGGCGCCCCCGGCGAAGGCGACCCCCGTGATGACATCGAAGCCGATCCAGATTCCCCATGGGTATTCCTGGGACAGGTTGGTCGTGGCGCCCAGCCCTTTCCAGAAGCGCAGGACGATCAGCACCGCGCCGACTGCGATGATGATCCCGCTGATGATGTTGAAGGACGTGAGGATCGGCCCCTTCGGCTTGAGTTCCGCCCGGATGAACGTGCGAAATTCACGGAAATTTTCGGAGAAGCCTTTCGGCTCTTCGCTCACAGCACGCAGTGTCTTCGCCGCAGCACGCTCACTCATGGCCCTTGCCCCCTCCCTTCCCGCCGTCGTCTCCCTTGTCCCGGTTCATGTAGGCCAGGCCCGCGAGGAGCGTCGGCCAAAGGACGAACACATGAGGGACTCCGAACAGGAATCCGGATGTGTGCTCCGGCAGCGGTGTGGTCCCGAGATTGGTTTTCATCCCGATCTTTTCGAACGGAACGCTGGACAGGTAGAGCCACCCCGTCCCGCCGACCTCGTGTTCTCCGTAGACCTTGTTGTGGTATCTGTCCGGCTCGGTGTAGATCCGCTTGCGCGCCTCCTCGAGCAGTTCGCGCCGGTTTCCGAACAGCGTCGCCCCTTCGGGACATGCGTCGGCACAGGCCGGCTTCTCCCCCGCCTTCAAGCGGGAATAGCAGAAGATGCACTTCTTTACGAAGGGCGTCGCGCTCTGGTACTCGTACTTAGGGATGTCGAACGGGCAGGCGATCATGCAGTAGCGGCAGCCCATGCACCGCTCCTTGTTGTACACGATCGGCCCTTCCGGTTTCTTCTCGAGCGCGCGAACCAGGCATGCCGAAGCGCACCCGGGCTGGTTGCAGTGCATGCACTGCTTCCTCGCGAAGATCGGCTTGGTGGGATCCTTCGGGTTCGCGAAACGGTTCACGACCGTGAACGCTTCGGGCGTCGTGTCCCGTCTCTGATCGAACACGCTTTCGGACGAGAACGACTCCTTGGGCTGCGGAAGCTTGTTCGCCCCGTTGCACGCCTCCTCGCAGCTCCTGCAGCCGATGCATTTCGTGGTGTCGATGAGCATCCCCACGAATTCGGTGCCGCTTCCGGAGGTTGACGGGGCGCCTGCGCCCGTCGTGGAGGCGAGTGCCTGCCCCGCCTTCGCGGCGGCCACGGCGCCCCCGGCCATCCCCGCGATCTTCAGGAAGTTCCTGCGGTTAATGTTCATTGCGCTGCCTCCCATCGGGATGTGAGACTGCTTTCAGGCAAGAAAACGGCTTTCGAACACGCGAACCTGCTCCTCGTTCATCTGGTCGATGATACCGGCGGGATACGTCCCCCCGTCCTGCATCGTTGCGCCCACGCCGGCGAAATACGGTGAATTCGCGACCAGGAAAGACGAAAAGCGCCTGATCTCGCCGTCGAACCAGCCGGAAGCGCTCTCGATGCTCCGGACGTTCCTGAGGCTTCCCGAAAGATTTTTCGGCTTGATCGTGAAGAGCCAGGCCTCCTTGTACGGTTCCTTTCGCGCCGCTTCGGCATTGAGATCCGCCTTCTCATTGACGGACGCGATCACCCCTTCGATCGGTGAAACCAGCCCGATTTCCTTTCCTCCGCGAAGAATGGAGAAGACCCGTTCGCCCTGCCGCACGCTGCGGCCCGACGCGGGCAGGGAAACGCTGTCGGCTCCCCCGATAATCTTCATCAGGAAATGGTCGATTCCGACCTTCGCCTCGCCGGACGTGTCGAGACGCGCCCACGTATGCCCATCGTGGACGAACAGGTGGCCCGGAGACGTATCCGTGGCGGCATTCGCACGGGCGGGCGCTGCCGCATGGATGCCCTTGCCATTTTCAAGCAGAAGCTGGAACAGGATTACGACCACGATCGTCAGCAACACCAGCAGGAACACCATGACGAACCTCCTTCTCCTTGGTCGTGGGGCCGCGGGCGCAGGTCCCGGCCCGTCAGCCGAAAAACAGCGCGGTGAGGCCGGTCCACTGCGCGTCGCTCAGCCTGGAACCGATATCCGCCAGGCTCTCCCCTCCGTCGGCCGCGGTTGCCCCGAGACCAGGGGAAAAAAACCGCTGCAATTTTTCGACTTCCCATTCGAACCAGCTGCGCGCGGCGCCGCCGTGAAGGAGACGCTTGATCCCTTCCCCGGTCGCCGTGACCGCCAGCAGCCATCCGTCCTCGTAGGGGGATCGGTTCACCGAGGACGGGTCCGAGACGATAACGGGATTCGTCGCCGTAACGACGCCGTCGATCGGCGCCACCATCTTCACCTTTCGCCCCCCCGAGTGAAGGATCATGCAGATGCTGTTTTCCTTGATGATCGATCCTTCGGCGGGAAGCGATATGCGATCGATCTTCCCGATCAGTTTCTGGGCGAAATCATCGATGCCGACTTTGACCCGGGTTCGGCTGTCCTCGGGGACGGACACCCAGACGTGCCGCGGGTGTTGATAGTAATCGGGTTTCTGGACGAAACCCCGGGTGCTGTCGAACTCTTCGCCCCGGGGTCCCCGGTCCTTGTAGATCATGCATTTGTGGAAGCCCGATCCGTTGCACATGCCCTTCTGGCGGGAATTCTTGTCCACCGGGATCATCTTCCGCAAAGGAAACGCCTTGCAAAAGGTCACGGTGGTCACCTCTAGAAACGGGCACTGGCCTTCCTTCATGACTGACCCCCTGGATTCAACGAACCGACGAGCAGCATCACGACCCCGATCAGCAGGTATCCCATTTTTCCCACCTCCTCCCCGTCGACACGATCCGCTGCACATGTTTGTGCAACAGGGATGCCCGATTCGAGCCGAGGAAAAGGCCTAGCCTATACTGCCGTTTTTATTGGGTTTTATTGCGTTGTTGGTTCGGTGATGAAAAGCGGGGGCC
>JANXPS010000239.1 GCA_025357175.1 Deltaproteobacteria bacterium
CTCCTCGTCCGTCTCTCCCGGTTTGCGGAAGATCAGCGCCTGACGGCTCCTCTTTCGTTCCGGGTAAAATTTCCGAAGGTCAATGACGAGAAAACCGAATTTCTCCAACCCGAACAAACCGCTGCCCTCGAGCGGGTGCTGGTTTCATGGCCCGACCGGGCTCAGGCCGCAGCGATGCGTTTTTCCGAACTCACCGGGTTCCGGCGCGGCGAGATTTTCAACCTCAAGTGGACCGACGTCAACCTATCGGCCGCCACTATCAACATCCGCGAACCCAAAGGGGGGAAACCCGAGTCACTTCCTGTTTCAAAGGTAGTGATTGGAATTCTCCTGAAACAACCCCGCGGGACATCGCCTTACGTATTCCACGGACCGAACGGAGGGAAACTTGCGCTTCGCATCAAACCGGACGGCTCCGGCAACTGGCCGCGCGAGATCGCGGACAAGGCAGGTCTGCCCAAGGACTTCCGCCCCTTCCACGGCCTGCGCCACAATTTTGCAACCATCCTCGCGTCGTCCGGCGTCGACCTCTACACGATTCAGAAGTTGCTCACCCACAAGAACTCGCGCACGACACAACGGTATGCGCATCTGGCGGACAAGGTTCTCAGGGAGGGGGTGGAGACGGCGGCCGGGGTGCTGGGGGAATCCGCCTGACACAATTTCCTATGCATGCCCCGCACACGCAATCGCCTTCCGGCGCAAGCATGGATGCGTATTCCGGTGAACTTGACCAGTGATTCCGATTTAAGCTGACCAGCGATTCCGACGCAAACTGACCAGTCAATCGGAGCGCGAGCGACGCGGTTGGTTATTCGTACTTCAGGGTGTGGTTTCGGTCAACGGATCTTTGGTTGCCGCCCTTCGTTTTCGCATCGACTCTCCCTTCATTTTGATCCGATGAGCGTTGTGCACGAGCCTGTCGAGGATCGCGTCAGCGATCGTTCCGTCGCCGATCGTTTCGTGCCAGTGCTCGACGGGAAGTTGGCTTGTGATCAGCGTCGAGCGGTTGATGTGCCGGTCGTCCATGATCTCCAGAAGATCTCTGCGCTGCCCGTCGTCCAGCGAAGAAAGCCCCCAGTCGTCGACTACGAGGACGTCTGCCTTCGCCAGGGCGGCAAGGTACTTCAGGTGCCGCCCTTCGCCCCTGGCTTGCAGTATTTCATCGAACAGGCGAGGCGCCCGGCGGTAGACGACGTTGAACCCTTCCCGGCAGGCTTTCTGCCCGAGGGCACACGCGAGGAAGGTTTTGCCTGTGCCCGTCGGCCCGACGATCAGGACGTTGTTGTGGTGCCGGATCCAGTCGCAACCCGCCAGCCGCATCATCAGCGATTTGTCCAGACCGCGGGGCGCGCGGTAGTCAATGTCTTCGACGCAGGCGTTCTGCTGGAGGCGTGCGCTCCTCATCCGGAGTCGCAGTTGGCGGCTCGCGCGCTCCGTCACCTCGCGATCCACCATCAGGCCGAGGCGCTCCTCGAAGTCGAGCCCCTCGGCCTCCGGCTGCGCCATCTGTTCCTGGAGCGCCTTCGCCATTCCGGTCAGTCGCATGTCGTGCAACTTCTCAAGCGTGGGATGTCTCAGCAATGCGATGCCCCCCTTCGTTTTTTGTCAGTGGTAGTAGCCCGGCCCCCGGATGTTGTCGTGGATTATCGGCCGGGCGGCGGACGCGTTTTTCTTGATTACCTCCTGTTTGAACGCGCCAGATTTGAGGATGTTCGCGACCCCCTTGTAGGAGTAGACGTTGAACGACGATGCTCGTTTGCAGGCAGCCTCCATCTGCCCTGCGTCGGTCTGTTTCGCCAGCCGCATGATGCCCATCGCGGAGCGGAACCCCTGCTCGGGATGGGAACGCTTCGCCATCAGATCGGCGACGTATTTCTCCGTCTCAGGCCCGATCGTCGCAGCCCAGCTCGCGATGCGCGCCGGATTCCACTCGGCGTATCGACGATGGGAGCTGGGCATGTGGGACGGCTCGGTCGTGTGGCGCCCACGCTCTTGGCTTCGAATGTGAGACGCCACGCGATTGTTCTGGAAGAGGACCTCGACGGTCGTGACGGTGTAGCGGACGTCGACCTGCTTTTTCACCAAGGCGTACGGGACGCTGTAGTAGTGCCCCTCGACCTCGATGTGGTAGTCGAACCCGACGCGCGCTTTTTGCCACTCGGCGAAGACGTACGGGGCCACCGGCAACGACAGAAGAGCCGGGCGATCCAGCGTCTCGAACATCGTGCGACGGTTGTCGGGAAGCTTCTGGAACTTGCGTTCGTTGAGGCGGGTCAGCAGGCCGCGGATCGCCTCGTTGAGTTCGACCAGGCCGGTAAAGGTGTGGTTGCGCAGCGCCGCCAAGATCCAGCGCTGGACGAGCAACACGCCGCTCTCGGCCTTGGCTTTGTCCTTGGGCTTCCTCACGCGGGCAGGTATGACCACCGTCCCGTAGTGTGCCGCCATCGCGTGGTAGGTGGGGTTGATGTCCGGTTCGTACCGGCATGCCTTCGAGACGCCGCTTCTCAGATTATCTGGAACCACGATTTCCGTGGTGCCACCCATGAACGCGAACGCCCGAACGTGGGCGCCGATCCAGTCCGGCAACGTCTGCGTTCGCGTCGCCTCGGCATAGGCGTAGTTCGAGGCGCCCATCACCGCCACGAAGATCTGCGCCTCGAACAGGATCTCGCCCGTGCGGCCGTCGATGACCGGCACCGTCTGGCCGGCGTAATCGACGAACAGCTTTTCGCCGGCTCGATGATCCTGCCGCATCACCAGGTCGACCTTGCCCGACCACTCGACGTACAGCTCGTAGAACCGAGAGAGCTGGTAGCCGCCCGGGTTGTCCCGCTTGTACTCCTCCCACAACAGCATCTTCGTGACGCTTTGGCGCCGAAGTTCCTTGTGGATATACGCCCAGTCCGGCAACGGGCGGGCATCTCCCGACGGCGCCGGCTTGGGGAACAGCAGTTGATCCAGCGCCGTGTCATCCATCGTTTCGGGCAACGGCCACGACAGGTCGGCCGCCCGCGCCCGGGTGACGTAGCTCGATATCGTCGCGTGGGATATCCCTATGCTGCGTTCGATCTTACGCAAAGCAAGCCCGACGCCGAACGCCAGGCGAAGCACCTCGCGAATCTTTCTCATGGACAGTCTCCTGTTTGCCAAGCACCACCTCCGCGGGAAATTGAACCCGAGAGTGTGGCACAGGCGAAGGTAGATTCGTCCCGCGTCGCTAGGCGCCCGCCAAGGGTTTTCCCCTTGGTCAATTTGCGTCGGAATTGCTGGTCAGTTTGGAGTGGGATCGCTGGTCAGTTTGCGTCGGAATCAGTGGTCAATTTGGTCCGGAATACTCAGCTTGGGGACTTGGAATACTCTGTGTGTTGATCGCCGCCGTTTTTCTCGTAGCCTTCTGGCGGCATATGGATATCCGAGATTTTGTTCTTGTCGGGTTGTCTCCAATCCTGCCGCTGGTCATGTGGCTAATCCGCGAGTACATTCGTCAGAAAGAGTCAGCCGACGTCGTCGAGAAGATTCGAGATGACGTTATGGATATCTGGGATAGGCTGATGTCGAACGGTCTCACCGACGAGTTTCTGACGACCGAGTCCCGTCATTTTCAGGATCGGATATTCGATCACCGAAAGTCGAACACTCCGATCCTGAATTTTGTCTACTCGTGGTGTCGTTCTGACCAGGAAGGCAGTATGGTGGACTCGACCGAGGAGTTGGTCAGGCAGTATCTGGCAAAATATCGAGAACCAAACGAGTGACCCTCTAAAGACTCCAAAATATATTCAAGAAGCTAACGGCTTCATTCGTCGTTCTCCCATACGGCTCGTCAGCAGAATTTGTGGGTAGCCGAGGCCGACCGGTGGGGTAATCCCGCGGGGTTGACGAATTTGAGATCTTGATTGTGGG
>JANXPS010000190.1 GCA_025357175.1 Deltaproteobacteria bacterium
CGTCCTCCTCGCTCGAGGAGATGGCCTCCATGACCCGGCAGAACGCCGACAACGCCAACCAGGCCAACACCGTCGCCAAACAGGCGGCGGAACTGGCCGGCACCGGCGTGGAGTCGATGAAGGACATGCAGCAGGCGATCGACAAGATCAAGGCGTCAGCCGCTGAAACAGCGAAGATCATCAAGACGATCGACGAGATCGCCTTCCAGACCAACCTGCTGGCGCTCAACGCGGCCGTCGAGGCGGCGAGGGCCGGGGAGGCCGGCGCCGGATTCGCGGTCGTCGCCGACGAGGTGCGCAACCTGGCCCAGCGTGCGGCGGCCGCGGCGAAGAACACATCAGACCTCATCGAGCAGACGATCCGGGAGATTCGCACCGGGACTTCGCTCGTCGAACGGACTGCCGACGATTTCGGGGACGTCTCCATCAACGTCCGCAAGGTGACCGAGCTGGTCGGGGAGATCACGGCGGCGTCGTCCGAGCAGGCGCGCGGCATCACCGAGGTGAGCAGCGCCATTTCCCAGATGGACAAGGTGACGCAGCAGTCGGCCGCCAATGCCGAAGAGATCGCCGCATCGGTCGAGGATCTTCGGGCGCAGGCCGGGAACCTCCAGGCCGCGGTCGTCGAAATCGAAAAGGTGGTCAGGGGCGCAGCGACGTCTTCCGCTCCGGCGACCGTCGCAAGGCGGCAAGACAGCCGCGTTTCCCGTCCGAAAACGGCCCGTGCCGCGCTTTCGGCCCCGTCCGGAAGGGTTCGCAACGTCTCCAACAGGCCGTCGGCTGCCGATGTGTTCCCGTTGGAGGAAGACGGCGACAACATGAACGGGTTCTGATTGATGTATTATCGGACGATCACGGATTGAGGCGGGGGTTGGCATGTGGCGGAAGGCGGTAATCGGGGTTCTGATCCTTTTCGCGGGGCTGGCGTCGACGGCTTCGGCGGAAGAATTCCTCGTGCTGCGGATCGACGGAAGGATCGTCCGGAAAACCTCGGGCAAGCTGGTCATGACGCTTTCGGCATTCGAACTCGACGGCCAGAAGACGGTGACCATCGAACATAGAAAAACCCGCGAGCGGAAGACCGTCAAACTTTCGTCGATATACGACGACACATGCTACAGCGAAGAGCTTGCCCCGGACGTATACAACGCCATCGATCCCGACGGATGGACCCCCTTCGTCAACTGGCGGATTCCGCTTACGACCGAAGAACTCAATCGTCGCCTGACCGCGATCCACGAGGAGCAGAACGTCCTGCGTCACGCCATGGGCAACGCGCTCATGGATGACGAAACCGGGGGCGGCAAGGTCACTTCCCGATCGACCCTCAACAAACTCGAGAAATATCACCGCCTCGGAAGCAGGATCGCCCAGGAGATCATGCGAAACTGGAACCGGGAAGAGACAAACCCGTTCTTCTTTCCGGTCCGTATCCAGGTCGGCTTCAACCCGTTCGGAAGCAAGTCCTCCGGCTCCCAGCAGTCTCCGATGCTCCAGGCGCGGGAGGTCATGTACTGGGAACTGAACCGGCTGCTGACGCAGCAGTACGGGATCGACGAAGTGCTCGTCCCGATGATCTACAACGCGCCCGGCACCGTTCGAAAGATCATTCCGCTTGGGGACATGACGCGGGAAGAGCTGGATTCCTTTTCTCCCCAGATTCTCATGTCGAGCGAGACGCTCGACGGCGCCGTCTATCTGCTCCGGCAGGACTTCGTCCAGGACCTCAAGAACACGCTCCGAACGAAGGAATACCTCGATCCCTTCGTGACCGATCGCCCCGTTCTCGACGCGTTCGTCAACGAGGGCAAGGTCATGGCCGTGGTTGGCGACCAGCTCGCGCTGTCGTTCATTCCGCCGTTTGTCGTGGCCGGCGAGAAACTGTTCGTGAGCGTCGATAGCGAGAGCGGCGCCGAGATACCGGTGACGCTCGGGACCATACTCGAGGCCGACGGCTATTCGATGACGGTCTCGCTGCCCGCTGATGTCGTTTCCGGCATCAAACCCGGGATGAAGGTCCGGCGCCATAAGTAGCTTCACCCCCGATGCTTCGTTCGCAGTTCGAAAGGGTGCTGTCCAACGCGGTCGAGGCGCTTCCCCCGGAATTCCGGGAGGCGCTCGACGACCTCGCGATCGTCGTTCACGGGTGGCCTCCCGACGACCTGCTCGACGATCTGGGCGTTCCTCCCGAGGATACCCTCTACGGCTTCTACGAGGGCGTCCCGCTCCCGGAACGATCCATCAACGATCCGTATCGCCTTCCCGACGTCATCTCCATCTACCAGGGCCCGCTCGAAGAGGATTTTCCGGAACCGGCCGAATTGCAGCGGCAGATTAGGATCACGCTGCTTCACGAGATCGGCCACTATTTCGGGCTCGACGAAGCGGCGCTGGAACGACTTGGATATTCTTGACGAAGGGTATACAAATAGTTTTCTGGAAGGACGGTAAAACGCAAGGGACGGGCGCGGGAGCGCCTGGGAAAGGGTCAATGCCATGCTGCATCTCAGGCGTGAATATTCGGATGGTCCGGGTAGCCCGGAACTGGTCCTGCTTCATTACGCGATCCTGGACGGAGCGTCGGGCGAAATGATCTCCCGCGCCTCGGTCGTCATGCCGCCGGGGAGCGGAGACGGACACCGGGAAATATCGCTGTTTCTGCCCGAAGCCGGTGCCGGGCGACATACCGGGATGCGGTACGCCTATTCGACCGTTTCCGGCGGCGGAGAGTGGTTTTCTCCCTCGTACGACCTGGATCTTTCGTCACCCGGGCAGATCGAGGGGATGGTGCATCTCGATGAGACGCCTCCCGGAAACCTCCGTCCCGCACCCGGGCGCGGGATGTTCCGGATGCTGCTTCCCCTGAAAACTCCGGGAAAGAGCGGCCCGGTCCGTTACGGGTTCGGCGCGATGCGCAAGAAACCGTCCGCCGAGCTGTGCCGCCTTGCGATTCCGGCCGGAAACGGCGCTCCCGTCATCGAAGCCCCCGAAGCCCTTTCCGTACTGAAGGCCCGCCCGATGCCCTATTTCATCTACCACGTCGATCCGGCTGGCGGGCATCTGATCCAGGACAAGATCGCTCCCGCCCGGATCACGTTTGCCGATGCATCGGGCGATGTCGTGGCGGTTCGCATGATCTGGGGAGACCCCGCCTGGGCGGCGTCGAACATCACCGTGATGGAACTCAAGAATTTCGGCGGAGGGGCCTACCGGGCGGAAGACCATTTCTTTTCGGATGACCGTTTGCTGTTTGCGTCCGGGCGGCAGCAGGCGCTTGCCGCCTACCCGTTGCCCCACGTCTTCGAAGGATATCTGGCCGGCCCCTCGGGAAGCGAGGTCGAATACTGCATCCAGCTCGTGCGGCGCAGGGACGACGGTTCGCTCGCCACCGAGTGGCGCAACCGCGATGGCGGCGGCAACTGGCGGATCACCTTATAGACAAAGGGCTATCGGCTCTTCCGTAAGCGCATGATCCGTTTCATCGCATCGAGCAGGACGGAGATCTCGTCGTCGGTCCCGACCGTGATGCGCAGGCAGTTCGCAAGGCGGGGCGTGTCGAAGTAGCGGACCAGGATCTTCCGCGCCTTCAACGCCTCGTAGGTCGGCAGGGCGGATCCCCCGTCGGCTTTTCGCGCGAGGATGAAATTGGCCTGTGACGGGTACGGAAAGAACCCGACTCCGGGCAGCGAGGCCGACAGCCGTTCGCGCGTTCTGCGGATCCTGGATACATTTCGCTCCATCCACGCCGCATCCCTGAGCGCCGCTTCCCCGGCCAGGATCGACAGCCGGTTCAGGTTGTAGGAATCCCTGACCTTGTTCAGCCCCTCGATGATGACCGGATGGGCGAACCCGAGTCCGATCCGCATCCCCGCCAGAGAAAAGGACTTCGAAAACGTCCTCAGGACAATGACGTTCTCCTTTTCCCGCGCAAGCGAGATCGCGGTTTCGTCGGCGAAATCGGCGTACGCCTCGTCGATCACGAGCAGTCCCGTGACGGCATCCGCCAGCTCCGACAACCTCGCCAGCGGAACCGTCGTTCCGGATGGCGAGTTCGGATTGGCCACGATGGTGACCGGTGCCCTGTTCCGGAAAAGCGCCTTGGGCAGCGTGAAGTCGTCGGGGTAGGGAACGCCCGTCACCTTCCCTCCCTGGATGGCGACCAGCGTGTCGTAAAGGGTATAGGTCGGCGTCGGGCAGGCGAGCGTTCCGCCCTCCCCGACGAACGCCCGGGCGATCATGGCCAGCAGGTCGTCGGAGCCGTTGCCGGCGATGATCCTGTTTTCATCCATCCCGTAGGTGAGGGCGGCCTGACGGCGCAACGCGGTGGAGTCGGGCGGCGGGTACAGGCGAAGCGACGCGTCGAGCGCTCCCGAGATCGCCTTTCGCACTTTCGGGGAGGGCGGGTACGGATTCTCGTTGGTGTTGAGCTTGACGAATCCCTCCTCGCCCGGCTGTTCCCCCGGGACGTACCCGGACATCCGTGCGATATTTCCGCGCCACGGCAGTTTCACGCGCCACCTCCCGCTTTGCCGAAGAATTTTTCGCCGAGGCGTCGCCACGCCGGCAGGGAGCGCTCGACCGTCTCGGGGGAGACGCAGAAAGCCACCCTGAAATGGCCGGAGCGGCCGAAGCCCGTACCGGGAACGACCAGCACGTTTTCCTCGCGGGCGGCGGCGACGAATATCATTTCGTCTGCGGCCGGGGAGGGGACGAACAGGTAGAAGGCGCCGCCCGGCGCCTTTACGTTGAAGCCCGCCTGCGAAAGACAGTCGAGCAGGGCGTTCCGGTTGGCCGTGTAGACCGAGAGGTCGGCCGGTTCGTCCTGGAGCGACGCGACGGCGCGCTGCATCAGCGAAGGGGCATTGACGAATCCGAGGGTCCGGTTGCAGAAGACGCACGCTTCGGCGATCTCGGGGGCGTCCGCCGCGTTCGGGCTGACCGCCAGATACCCGATACGCTCGCCCGGGACGTTAAGATCCTTCGAGTGGGAATAGGCGACGAGACAGTTCCGGAGCGATGCGGCGGGAGGCGCGAAAGTGTCGCCGGGGTAGACGATCTTGCGGTACGGCTCATCCGAAAGGACATAGACCGGGTTTCCGTCCGACGATTCCTTCTTCGCCAGCAGCGCGTCGAGCGCACGGAGGTCGGCCTCGGGGTAGATCGCGCCGGTCGGGTTGTTGGGCGTGTTGATGATGACGGCTTTCGTCCGGGCCGAAAGCGACGATCCGATCGCGGCCATGTCGAGCCGGAAGTCGGCGTCGCTTTCGACCACGACCGGCACGCCGCCCGCGTTTCGAATGTAGAAAAGGTATTCGACGAAATAAGGGGCGACGACGACCACTTCATCGCCGGGCGACAAAAGCGCGTGAAGCGCGACGTTGAGGGCGCCCGCCGCCCCGGCTGTCATGACGACCATGGCTCCGGAAAAGGGTACGCCCGTCGACCCGGCCAGCGACCGGGCGATCGCGTCGCGCACTTCCGGGAAGCCGGCGTTCGGCATGTACTTGTGAAGGTCGAGCGAAGGGTGGTCGGCGAGGCGGGCGATTTCGGCGACGAGCCGGTCGGGCGGCGCGCCGTACGGATTGCCGAGCGTGAAGTCGAACACCTTGTCGGCTCCGACGGCGGCCTTGAGTTGCGCCCCTTCCTCGAACATTTTCCGGATCCAGGATCCCTTGAGGATCGCCTCCCGAATTTCTGGCGCTGCGGGCATGTGATCTCCTTGTCTCGACGCCGGGAATTGGCCTCTCCGGCAAGGTCACCAAGATACGCCATCGCGGCGCATTCTTTCAAGACGGCTTCTTTGATAGTACAGTGGATTTTTTGGACGCTTTTCGAATCTATCGGGATTCCATGCGGAGGAAACGTGACCGGAACAAGACGGCTGATCGGACTGGCGCTCTGGCTCGTGGCGATGACCTCCGGTTGTGCGACAGGCCGGCCGCTTTCCCTTTCGGGAAGCATGCTTCCCGAAGGCCGGGAGATTCCGGCCGGGAATGTGCTTCCGCGCGTCGCGATCGTAGATTTCGATTTCGCGGAAGGCGACAATGCGGTCATCGGCCGCGACTACGACAATGTGCGTGCGATCGTATGGAAAGGATCTCCCGGCCCGGCGATCGCCGACCTCGTGGCGCTCGGGCTTGCGGATCAGGGAATACCGGTCGTCCGGGTCTCGATGGCCGGGCATGTGCCGGGCGGCGTCCTGGTGACCCTTCGCGGAAGGGTCGACGATTTCCGGGTCAATGCGAAGCGGATCCATTCGGTCAAGGTCGAATCCGCCGCGAACGTGGCCGTCACGATTTTCGCAGAGGGGGAGAACGTGCCCCAGGGCTGGACCGGGGGGCCCTTCTCGTCGGACGTATGGGCGGCCGAACCGTTTTTCGTGACTCCCGAGGGTGTCAGGGAAGCCGTCACATCGGCTTCCAGCGGGGTCGCCGGCGAGGCCGTTCGGCGAC
>JANXPS010000248.1 GCA_025357175.1 Deltaproteobacteria bacterium
CGTCGCTGCTCGGGCTCATGGTCGGCGCGGCGTCGTCGATTGCCGCTTCCCCCGAGGCGTCCTTCACGGGAATCCGCGGGAAGGCGGCGCTCGACAACGACGGGGTCGCGGGCGTGACCGTCCTCGCCTACCGCGACTACGACAAGGGCGCGGATTCCGAACCGGCCGCGCGGAGCCAGGCGACGGGAGCCGACGGGATGTTCTCGCTCGCGCTGCCGCCGGGCAACTGGTTCGTCGTCGCCGTCCGTGCCGCGGCCGGCGGTGTCCCGCCGGCGAAAGGCGACCTTTTCTGCTTTTTCGGCGGCAACCCGGTCCGCGTCGAATCCGGGCGTGCGCCGCTTGTCGGGCTCAACATGACGCGCATCGCGAAAGACCCGGCGCCCGGGGGGCCGTCCGGTCTTTCGGGCCTGGTGGTCGACGAGAAGGGCAAACCGCTTCCAGGCGCGACGGTCTACCTTTACAAGAGCACGGCCGACGGGTTCAAGGGGATGGCGGGAACATTCGGGCGGACGCGTGAAGACGGCACATTTCACCTGCGCGTGAACAAGGGCACCTTTTTCGTCGTCGCGCGAAAGCGGCAGTCGGGGGAGATGTTCGGACCGACGATGCCGGGCGACTATTTCGGTTTTTACCCCGGCAACCCGCTGACGATGACCGAAGGGGCGCCGCGGGGAATCCGGATCGACGCGATGCCCCGCCTGTCCCAGCAGGACCGGATGGGCGAGCCGCAGGACCGGCCGTCGGAAATCGTCATCCGGGCACGGATGGTGGACGGCGAAGGCAAGGCGGTCGCAGGCGTCCGGCTGCTCGCTTACCGGGATGCGGCGATGAGCGGATACCCGGCATACGTTTCCGGCAAATCGAGTGTCGATGGCCGCGTCGAACTGGTCGTCGGCGATCCGGGCCGCTATCACCTGCTGGCGCGCGAGCGCCTCGGCGGACCGGCCGACGGCGAGTGGTACGGAAAATACGGGGGGGCGGCAGACCACGCGGCCGAGGCGAAATCGGGCCCGCCCGGCGAAACGCTGTCGATCGTGGTGGAGAAGCGGTGAAAAGCCTCCTCGCCGCCGCGCTGGCGTTGTGCCTCGCAGGCACCGCGTTCGCGCATAGCAACGCCCGCTTCTACCGGGGCGACATCAAGGCCTCGACCTCCTGGGAGGGGATCATCCGGCTGACGGGTACGGTCGTCATCGCCGAGGGGGTGACCGTCTCGATCGAGCCCGGCACCGAGGTGCTCGTGCAGCCGAAGGTCGGCGCCGACATCGTCGTGCGCGGGCGGCTCCTGGTCCGCGGCGTCCCTTCGAAACCGGTCAGGTTCGACACCGCCGGCGGGTGCGCGACCGGGCCGTGGGGCGGCATCGTCTTCGAGCGCGGTTCGGTGGGCATCCTCGAAAACGTCCTGGTCCACTGCGCCGCCAAGGGAATCGCCGGCGACCAGTCCGGGGTGACGCGGCGCGGCGTGACCGTCCAGGGAGTAAAATAGACGACATGCTGATCCTGTCTCCCATCGACCGGGCCGACGAGCTGCCCCTTCTGGCCGACGCCGGCGCCGACGAGTTCTACGCGGGCTTCGTCCCTCCGTTCTGGGCCGAGGCCTTCGGTCCCGTCGTCTCGTGCAACCGCCGCACGTTCGACGCCGCGAACCTGTCGTCGCCCGAGGAACTCGACGCGCTGGTTCTCGCCGGGAACATGCGCGGCCTGCCCGTCTACGTCGCCCTCAACGCCACGCCGATTCCCGATGCGATGGTCCCGCGGCTGGTCGACTTCGTCGTCGAACTCTCCCTGCGGGAGGTGCGCGGCGTGATCGTCTCCGATCTCGCGCTGCTCCTCGCGCTTCAGCAGCGGCGATTCCGGCGGTTCGAGCTGCACGCGAGCACGCTATTCTCGGCCTTCAACGGAGGCGCGGTTTCCTTCCTTGCGCGGCAGGGCGCCGCGCGGGTCGTGCTGGCGCGCGAGCTTTCCGTCGCCGAGGCGACGCGGGTCGCGGGTTCGTGCCGCACGCCGGTCGAGGTCATCGGCATGCGCGGCCGCTGCCCCAACATCGAGGGATTCTGCGGCCACCTGCACGATGATCCGAACCGCACCTGGCCCTGCGAGCTGCACTACGAAAAAACGTGGGTCGGGATCTCCCGTGAGATGCCGCCGATGGTCGCCAAGGCGCTC
>JANXPS010000249.1 GCA_025357175.1 Deltaproteobacteria bacterium
TGCCCTTCTATTTCATCGTCTTCTCCGGCGTCATGCATGCCGAGGCGTCAAACGCGCTCTTCGTACTCACCCGGAACGCAACCAACCAGATCCTCAATACGCTTGTCGCCCGGACGCTGGTAATCCTGCTTTCCTTCACGCCGCTCTCCTCCCCGTTCGGGGTGCGCGACCGGATCAGCTTCCGCGAAGCGCTCTTCACCACGCTCGCCTGCTTCGTCCTGATTCCCGCGCTCTGCATCGTCGTCCTCAACGGGCAGAGCGAAGGGAAGCGGGTCGAGCGGGAGATCCGGACGAACCTCGTCAATGTGTCGTCCCAGGGGAAAAGCATTCTCGACGAGTGGATGAAGGACAACATCAGGACGGTCGCGGCCGTGGCGGCCTCGATCGACCCCAAGGCGTTGCCGAAGGATACGCAGCGCTGGCTCAGGACGATCCGCGTGGGTTCCCCGGGGCTGATCCGGCTCGGGGTGGTCGATACGCGCGGCATCGTCGTCGCGCACGATCCGCCGGTCGACGAACTGGGACGCTCGACCATCGGGGTCGACGTATCGAGCCAGCCGTTCGTCGCCGAGATCGCCAGGACGCACGCGCTGGTCACCTCGGACGTGGTCAGGTCCCGGCTCGGCAGGCCCGAACCGATCGTCATGCTCGCGCAGCCCATCCTGCGCAACGGGGCATACCAAGGCTACATCGGCGGCGTCATCAACCTCGATGTATGGAACAACCTCATCGGGAAGGTATCCGAGAAATGGGACGTGAAGGCCACGCTGGTCGACCGGAATCACCGGGTGATCGCCAGCAACCGGAACGATCTCAGGACCATGGCGAATTACGACTGGCGGGAGGGGGGAGAAGTGAGCCTCGCCCTGAACAACCTGTGGATCCGGCGGCCCAGGCAGGACAACCGCGTTCCCGGAACCGAACGGACCCGAAACAGCGTCTACCTGACCGAGATCGACCTGGAAAGCGGATCGGGCTGGAGGCTCATTCTCGAAACCTCGATGGCCCCGTTCCAGAAGGACATCTACTCTCGCTATTACAACACCCTGACGCTGCTCCTGGGGATCTTCGCCCTCGCGCTCGCGGGGGCCCACATCGTCAGTCGCAGGACGGTCAGGAACATCGAAAGGCTCGACCGGATCAGCATGGGGCTCCAGGACCGGCTGGCCCACGGGGAACACGTCGACTGGCCCGTGAGCCGCATCGCCGAAACCGGGTCTCTGATCCGGAGTTTCCGCTCAATGGCCGAAGCCCTTGCGGCCCGCTTCGCCGACCTCGCCGCGCTCAACGAAACGCTGGAAAAACGGGTGGAGGACCGGACGGCGGAACTGCGTCTCGCCAACATCGAGCTGAGCACCGAGATCGACGAACGAAAGCGCGTGGAACGCGCGCGCAGGCAGCTCGAGGAAGACCTGCTCCGCTCCCGCAAGCTCGAATCGCTCGGGGTGCTGGCCGGGGGCATCGCGCACGACTTCAACAATCTGCTGATGGCCATTCTCGGCAACATCACGCTGTCGCTTACGCTGACCAAGCCGGGGGAAGAAGTCCGGCGGCGGCTCATCGAAGCCGAGAAGGCGTCGCTGCGGGCGCAGGACCTGACACAGCAGCTGCTGACTTTTTCCCGCGGGGGGGCGCCGATCCGCGAGGCGGCGTCCATCGGCGACCTGGTCTCGGATACCGCGGGCTTTGCCCTGCGGGGCTCGAACGTCCGCCTCGAATTCGAACGGACGCCGGGACTGTGGCCCGCCGAGGTCGATCCGGGCCAGATCAGCCAGGTGATCAACAACCTGATCATCAACGCGAACCAGGCCATGCCCGGCTGCGGGACCGTGACGATCCGGACCGGGAATACGACCGTGACGGCCGGCGATCCGCTCCCGCTGCCCCCCGGAGACTACGTCACGATCACGGTTGCGGACCAGGGCGTCGGGATCCCGGCCGAACACCTGGAACGGATCTTCGATCCGTACTTCACGACCAAGCAGAAAGGAAGCGGCCTGGGCCTCGCCACCGTCTACTCGATCGTCAGGCGGCACGACGGGCATATCGAGGTCGCTTCGAGGCCGGGGGAGGGCGCCACGTTCAAGCTGTGGCTCCCCGCCGCGCGGCAGGCGACGCCGTCCGCGCCCGACGTGCCCGGGGGGCTGACGTCGGGCAACGGCCGGATCCTCGTGATGGACGACGAACCGTTCGTCCGAGACGTTATCGGCGCGATGCTCGAACGACTGGGCTACGAGCCCGGATTCGCGGAACACGGGGAGGAAGCGATCGCTCTCTACCGGGGCGCGATGTCGGGCGGTTCCCCGTTCGCGGCGGTCATCATGGACCTGACGATACCGGGCGGCATGGGAGGCATCGAGGCCTCGCGGCGCCTTCGGGAGATCGACCCGGCCGTCCGGATCATCGTGTCGAGCGGCTACTCGAACGACCCGGTGATGGCGAACTATCGCGACTACGGGTTCGTGGGCGTGGCCCGCAAGCCGTTCAAGGTCGAGGAACTGAGCCGGGTCCTCGGAGATGCGCTGGCGGACGCGGGCCCTGCCGCGTAAGCGGTAACGGCCGGCGAAGCCGACCCGCCCTATTTCGGAGAAGGCCCTTCCGTCACCTGGACGAAGTCCCCGGGACGGATCCACCTGGAGAAGGCGCCCCGCACTTCCTCGGCCGTGATCTTCAGATAGCGGTTCGCGGCACGGACCGGTTCGTCGAGCGGCAACCCTTCCGTCGCGTAATGGGCCAGCAGGCCTGCGATCTGGTCGGTGCTCGACTCCGAAAGGAAGATCCGCCGCAGGAGGATGACTTTCGCCTGCCGCAGTTCCGCAGCAGTTACCGGTTGCTCCCGCATCGACTTGAGGTCGCGGACGACCAGGTCGCGAGCCTTCGAGACGTTCGCCGGTTCGCAGGCGAAGTTCACCGAAAAGGTCGTGCGCGTCCTTCCGGCGTTGAGCCGTGCGCCGACATAATAGACGAGGCCGGTTTCTTCCCGGAGATCGCGGTAGAGCCGGGTCGCGTAGAAGGCGCCGGCAAGAACGCTGGTTCCGACCTGAAGGGGGTAGTAATCGGGGTCGAAGCGCGTGATGCCCACGGTCTGGGCAAGCGTCGCATCGGCCTGCACCCGGATCGTATTCGGGACCTCGGCCGTGGACGGAGGGTTCGCCTTCACCGCCGGGAGATCGGTCTCGGGCTTCGGCCCCGCGGACTTCCATGAGCCGAAACAGCGTTCGACGGTTTTACGCGCCTGCTCCGGCGTGACCTGTCCGACGACGACGATCGTGGTCAGGTCGGGGCGGAACGCCTTTTCGTGGTACGACCTGACGTCGGCGATGGAAAGCGACTGGACGGTTTCCTTCGTCGCCTGCCGCAGCGCCGGATCCGCCTTCGGGAAAAGGGCCCCCTGAAGGGCGCGATGCGCCAGGTACGCCGGCGTCCGGATTTCGCCGTCGACCGATGCCGCCGTCTCGTCGCGAACCACGGCGAAGCCCTCTTCGGGCAGCGCGGGGCGCAGCAGATTCTCGGCCAGCAAACGCACCCCGTTGTCGAAGCCGTCGGCGAGCACTTTCAGGGAGAATCCCGCACCCGCGGACGCCTCGGCGCCGATGTCGTCCAGCGCCTTCTGGTATGCCAACCTGTCGAGCGTCCGCGTGCCGTAGGGGAACAGACCGTCCAGGACCCGGTCGACGCCTTCCTTGCCCTCCGGAGTTTCGAGGTTCGGCTCATTCCGTATCCGGCCGACCAGCGTGACCGTCGGGCTCACCGATTCGGGCTGGACGATGAGGCGAATGCCGTTGGGCAGCGTCATGTCCGAGGGCTTGACTCTCGAGACCGGAACGGAGGGCGATTCGACGGCCTTCTTCGCCCACGCGGGAATCTTGACGTCTTTCGTCCGGCCAGGGGCGAACGATTCCCCCCCGCCGAAGACGGCCGACGAGACCGGTTTCCCGGATTCCCGAGGCGTGAGCAGCGCCGTGATCGCAGTGTCGTTCGCGAGATATTTCGCGGCGACGCGGTTTACATCCTCGACCGTCACCTTCCGGATCGCGTCGATGTCGTCATCCGGGGAATTCCGCTTCTCGGCGGCCAGCGCCTGGGACCAGGCGAACGCGAGGCCCGCCACCGAATTCTTCATGAAGCCGGCCTGCGCGATCTCGTGCCGCTTCGCCGCCTCGACGAGATCGGAGGGAAAGCCTTTTCCTGCGTTTGCTGCGACGATCTCCTTGAGACGGGCGATGAGGGCGTTCCCGTCTCCGCCCTTCGGGAAGGAGGCTTCGACGTAGCCGAACCCCGCCTTGGGGAGGGCGTCGCCGTTGAAATCGACGGAAAGGGCCTTGCCTTGCGGAACCAGCGCGTAGAGATCGCCGCGGCGGCTGTCGAGCACGTCGGCCAGGATCGTTCCGGCCGCGTAATCGGGGCTTTCGTATCCGGGCAGCCGATAGGCCACGACCGCAAGCCCGGTCGGCAGGTCGGTATCCATCTCGATCCGTGCGGGACGAATCGGCTTGACCGCAAAGCGGCGGCGCGGCGGCAGCTTGCGTGAGCGGATCGGGCCGAACAGCCGCTTCACTTCGGAGAGCGCCTTGCCTGCGTCGACGTCTCCGGCGATCACGAGGAGCGCGTTGTTGGGCGCGTACCAGTCGCGGTAGAACTTCTTGAGTTTTGCACCGGTGGTCTTCCGGAAGGAGTCGCGCGTTCCGAGCGCCGTCTGATCGTAAGGGGTATCGGGGTACATTTCCTTCAGCAGGCGGAGGTAGAACGAGTACTGGGGGCTGGAGAGATCGCGGGCGATTTCCTGCTCCATCGCCCCCCGCTCCTTCACCCAGTCCTTCTCCCGGTCGAGGACGTCCTTCATCCGGATCGCCTCGATGTGCAAGGCAACACCGAGCGCATCGGATGGAACCGTCAGGTGATAGCCGGTGGTGATCGGGGAGGTGCCCGCGTTCGAGTCGCCGCCGAGGGCGGCGCTGATCGCCGAAAACTGCTCCGAGGAAAGGCCCGGATGGCCCCGGAACATCATGTGCTCCTGCGCGTGCGCCATGCCGGGATAGCCGGCGGGCGCATCGACGGATCCGACGAGGTAGGTGACTTGCGTCGTCACCACGGGCGCGAGCGGGTTGGGAACGATCACGACCCGAAGCCCGTTGGGCAGCGTCACCCGGACGACGGCGTCGCCGGCTCCGGCCACCGGGGCCAGGACCGTGAGCAGCAGGGCAAGGGCGGAAATGGCGATGACGGTCCGTGTTCTCGCGTTCATGAATTTCCCTTCTGAATTTCCTTTTGCCCTTTTAGGGAGATGCGGATTCGGGGGATAGCGATCCATGCGGGATATGGCCGGGGTCAACGCGTCATCCAGGACCGCTCGCTGCGGGCGATGGAGTCTGAATGCATGACGCGCTCAGGCATATTGCCGACTCTCCGGATTCACATGATTTTCGGAAGATTGATCCTAGCACGGGGACGAAAGAACCGGCGACCCTGCCGGCGGTCCCCCCGGTCTGGTAGGAGAGCTTCCCCGAGAGCTCGGCCGGAACCTCGCTCCGCTCATTCCTGACGAGGTACGAACCGCGGTTCACGGCCGTAACGCATGCAAAACTCCGCTCCTCGCCACATATCGCGGGGATGTTTGCATCTGAATATCGATCGAACCCGAGGTCAGACAGTTCCACTTCCCCGTCCCTCCTGATCGGTCCATCCCGGATGTTCCTGCGTGAATTCGTCGATGTGCTTCCCGGGGTGCCTGATCGTCCGCTTCACGAAGTCATCCCCTTTTTCAGGATAATTTTCTTGAATATTTCGGGAACCATTCGCCACCGGGCGTGTTGAACAGGGTAACAGGTCCCCACCCACCATCAGAAGGAGGAATCAGATGAGAAACATCGCCCTTTCGATCACGGCCGGTGCACTGATGCTGTCCGGCATCGCAGCTTACGCCGGCGAACCCGTCTTGAACGTGAGCCCGAAGAAGCACCCCAACATCGCGGCAGCCCAGCGGCTGAGCCGCAACGCCTATGACAAGATCGTCGACGCGCAGCGGGCCAACGAGTGGGACATGGACGGTCACGCCCAAAAAGCAAAGGAACTTCTCGACCAGGTCAACAATGAACTGAAGCTCGCCGCAGAAGCCGCCAACAGGAACAAGGGGAAATAGCGCCGGAAAGAAAAAACCCCTCGCAGATCGCTCTGCGAGGGGTTGGTTTTGCATGGTGGAGATGAACGGGATCGAACCGTCGGCCTCCTGAATGCCATTCAGGCGCTCTCCCAGCTGAGCTACATCCCCACACCATCGGGAACCGAGATTCTACATCACCGGCCCCCGGAAAATCAACTCCCTTTATCGGCGCCCGCCGGGCTTCGGCTTCAATCGCCTGATCGTCGCGTCAAGGTTGGTCTTCGCATCCCCGTCGCCGGGCCGGATCCGGAGCGCCTCGCGGAAATGGGCGAGCGCCTCTTCATCCCGGCCGAGGC
>JANXPS010000257.1 GCA_025357175.1 Deltaproteobacteria bacterium
GAGCGCCTGTCGGCGCAGGGCGGGAAATACCCTTACTCCTCAGCGACGCTGGCCAAGTCGCGGGCTGCCGTGCATCCGCTGTCGATCAACCCGAACGGATCCGTTCGACCGCTCGTGCTGATGATCGACTTCTCCGACCGCGTCGCCTCGCCCGTCGCGAACCGGGCTTCGGTCGCCTCGCTGCTCTACAGCGGCGGCCAGAGTCTCGCGAGTTACTGGGCCGAGGTATCCCGCAGTCTCTTCACCGTATCCGGCTCCGCAACCGACATCAACCCGGGCGTCCTGGTGCCCGTTGCCGAATGGCTTCGCCCGACAACGGGCCCAAGTGTTGCCGGCGGTACCTTCAACGCGCCTTTCGACACTTCTGCCCCGATCGCCGGCGTCTCCCACGACAACGTCGAAAAACTGTTGCGCGCCGCGATCACCTACCTCGACAATACCGATTTCGCAGGCGCCGACTTCACCCCATACGCCGTCAACAATATCGTCCAGTCCGTAATCATCATTCATCCGGCTTACGGCCAGGAAGATTCCGGAAACATCACCGATCCGTACTCCCACGGGTCTACGCTTACCACCCCGATCACCACCCGCCTCGGCCAGACGATCAACGACTACATGATCGTGCCCTCGCTGCAGTTCTACAACGACAGTTCCAACAATCACACTTTGACGGGGTGGGCCAGCAACACGGCGGACAACCTGATCGGGGTCGGCGTCATCGCCCACGAAATGGGACACCTGCTCGGTCTCCCCGACCTCTACCCCACCGGCACAGGCGCGCTCGGGCAGGCCAACGCCGACTATTCCGGCGTCGGCGTCTTCGACCTGATGGGCTACGGGTTGTGGGGAAGTCCCCAGGTGGCGGGATTTTTCCCCGGCGGCACGGTCGGGACCGAGTCTCCGGCCCACCTCTCGGCATGGTCCAAGATCGAGTTGAACTGGCTGGTTCCGAGAATCAAGTCGCGCACCGAAAGCGGGTTGTCGCTTGCGGCGGCCGAGACAAACCTCGATGCGATCAAGATCTACCCGAACGGCCCCGGCGACGAACTGCAGTTCTTCCTCCTCGAAAACCGGCGGAACGACACGGGCCTGTTCGACAGGGGCCTTCCGGGCAGCGGTGTGCTCCTCTGGCGGGTCGACAACGCCAAGATGGAAGCCTGGCGTAATTCACCGCTTCCGCCGCTTTCGCGCCCGCCGGTCAACAACGACAACTCGCTGCCCTACCCGCATATCGCCCTTTCGGTGATGGAGGCCGACCTGACGCCTGGGTCATTCGTCCCCCACATGGCCCGGTCGATCGGTCCGGGCGCGACGCCCGCCACCTTCGGGTCTGCCGGCGATTTCTTCGGTTCGAACTCTTTCTTCGACCGCAACCGGCCGGTTCCCGGCACCAACTTCACCAACTCGGCTCCCTGGACGCTGAAAAGCGCCCTCGACGTGGGGTGGCAGCTGCTCCTCCATTTCCTTAACAATGCCGCGACTGCCCTCTTCGATTTCGTCGCCGAAATGCCCTACTGGAAAAATTTCAACCAGGTCCCCGGGCAGTCGGCCATACTCGGCCGCGTTCTCACCTTCGGCTTCGACACCACCGGCCGCACCTGGATCGGGACCGACGATCAGGGGCTCTGGATCAAGAGCCTCCTTCGGTGGACCAACTTCATGCCGACCGGCTCCCGGCGCGTCCAGGCGATGACCTACGACAGCAGGGCTTCCACGATGTGGGTCGGAACCGACAATTCCCTCGAACGCTTTCGATCCAACCGGTTCGATCTCTCCAAGCCGGGCGAAAACGTGAAAGGACTCATCACCGATCGCCAGTTCAAGAAATGGGTGATATCGGGCGGCGGGGCGACTTTAAAAGTTCTTTACGACACTGCGTTCGCGTCCGACATTCTCGACGACGTCACAATCCGCATCTTCCGAAGCGGGCAGCCCTTCGGAGGACTAAGCCCCGGCGAGCGCATCACCTGTCTCGTGATCGACAACAACGTCGTATCAGCCGATCCGACCGACCCGGTTCCATTCAAGGACGTGCTTTATCTCGGCACGGTCGATCCCGGTTCGTCCCGAGGGCGTATCTACCGGAACACCGCGGCCGACTGCAGCGTGGCTGTTTCCTCGCTTTATCCGTCCGACGGTGTCAACAGTCCCTCGTTTTTCGCCAATTCGCTCCGATTCGACGAGATGGCGATACCCGGTACGCCGCCCACGGCCATCTACGGCATGACGGTCGATGGCGCCGGCACGTTGTGGGTATCGACGAATTTCGGCTTGTTCCCCTTCGACCGGGCCGCTCATCACGCCGCTCCGGTTCCCACCGTCGATTTTTTCAACCCCTATAACATGACCGGGAACGGGGTACTTACCGTTCCTCCGGGCTACATTCCACTCCCCCGAGAAATATACACGACCGGGATCGTCACGCCGACCCTCGTCCCCACAGGCGTGACGATACAGCAGGACGGACAGGACAACGGTGTGCTCTGGGTCGCCCACGGAGAGCCCGCAACCGCCGCCGACAGCGTCCTGGGCGGTGCCGAACGAATCGACATCGCGGCGCTCGCGAACCGGCGCATTCCCCGCACCGATCCTCTGTGGTTCGAGCATGCCAGGACCGTCTTCAACAACAACCCGGCCATTCCTTACCCCAAGGGTCCCCGGGCGTTCATCCCGGAGAACGGCCGAACTGTCTGCAACCTCGTCGGGGCCTTCGGCGACGGCGGCTTCAACATCTGGTTCGGGACCCGCGATTCAGGCGCCTTCCGTTTCGGCTCGGGAGCATCGCTTGAACTCGACCGCGACCTCTATCTCTCCGACACCGCGATTGCGCACGTCACCGTCGTCGACGAAAATGCGACCGACAACGTCGTGTTCGTGACGGTCTCCACGAGCGCGGGGACCAATCCCGGGAGCATTACGGTTCCGGTCACGCGAACTTCCGACAACGCCACCGTGTTCTATAGCGGCGAATTCGGATTTGTTTCGGGAGGCGTTTCAGACAATACCTCCGCCGTTCGCCGCATCGGGGTCGTCACCCCCCTGACCGTCATATCGGCGTCCTACCAGCCGGTGACGGGTCCGTCGATCATTCGCCAGGCCACCTGGAGGCCGATTGCGCCTTTCAAGGACAGCCTGATCATCGGAGGCTGTTTCATCGCGACGGCCGCATACGGGTCGGACATGGCACCCGAAGTCGAGACGCTTCGAAGGTTCAGGGACGGGTTCCTGATGACCAACCCGGTCGGCCATGCGCTCGTATCCTTCTATTACAAGGCGAGTCCGCCCCTTGCCGACTTCATCGCTCCCAGACCCGGGCTTCGCGCTGCGGCGCGTTTCGTCCTGGCTCCTGCGGCACTGCTCGCAGGGTTCTTCGCAGGAACGGGTCCGGCAGGAAAATGCGTCGTCCTCATTCTGATGGTATTGGCGGGGGGACTCGCTTACCGCTTTGGCCGTGACCCCGTTGTTGATTGCGATATTCACCCGGAG
>JANXPS010000266.1 GCA_025357175.1 Deltaproteobacteria bacterium
GATTCCTCCCACATGATCCGTCCGCAGGGCGACGTCCTGATCGAATACCTCGAACTGCTGCCGTCGCTAGCGCCCGGCGTCATCGTGCACGTCCACGACATCTTCTCCCCACGCGATTACCTGAAAGAGTGGATTCTCGACGAGGTGTGGTTCTGGAACGAGCAATACCTGTTCGAGGCGTTCCTGACCAACAACCGCGACTGGAAAATCATCGGCGCGCTGAATTACCTCAAGCACGACCATTTCGACAAGCTTCGGGCCGCCTGCCCGTTCCTGACGAGCGACCGCGAGCCGGGATCGTTCTACATCGAGAAAGTCGGATAGCGCCCGCACTTCGTCCCCCCGCCCTAGACAGGGAAGGGATCCGGGTCGGAGGCCCTCTCCGGACGGTGGAACGATGGCGCCAGGATGTCGCATTCCCGTTCGGGGACACCGCATTCCCGAAAGTGTTCGCGCCAGCCAGAGACGGCAATCTGGAGGGAAGTGACCAATCCCTCGGCCTCGTCGCTCGAGAGGCCGAATCGCGGGGCCCGGCTCCGCGCGTTTTCGATCGTTGCCTCGCGTCCCCGTTCGCCGACGGACATGGCGAGACGGAAATCCGTTCCCACGCCGGGTTGCGTCGGGGAGGGCAGGACGTCGTAGGCGGGAGATAGCTGCAAGGAGCCGTCGTCCCTGACGAGAAAGCCGTGGTTGCGGGGATGGTCGTCCGTGTTTCTCACGAGGATGTTGAACAGCATCCGGCGATACAACTCGCGCAGATCCGATGCCGGCGTGTGCCGGCGCATGGCATCGGCAATCGCGACGTAGTCCCATTTCAGCCGGTCGCGTTCGTCCCATCCCATCAGCGACAGCGCGCTCAGGAAGCCCCGGCGCAACCAGCCGCCGGCGCATTTCCCCCGGTCGAACCGCCGAATGAGGAAAACGTCGGTGCCGCCGGCCGTCACGAGTCGTGTTTCGGGGACGGCGATTCCGCAGAGGCGGGCGAGCGTCATCGTGGCGTGCTCGATCCGGGGGATGCCGAGCGTGTCGCCTTTCGCGGGAAATTTCGCGATCCACAATGCGTCGTCGGATTCCACGACGCATTTCGGGCGGGCGCCGCCCATGCTGGTTCCCTGCCGCAGGATCTGCAACAGGTGCGGATCGACCGGTTCGTGCGACTCGATCTTGCGGGCAGCCTCGATGACCTTCGGGAGTTGGTCGAAATGGGGCGGGGAAAGGATCGGCTCGGGGTCGTCCGGGGAGCGGCGAAAATCGAGATTGCCCCCCCGGGTGGCGTTCGTCGCGAGCAGGAAATCGAGTTCGGAAAGCGCCTCGGGCACCGTTCTTTTTTCGGAGGCGATGACCATTCGTCCCCAGTAGTCGGGGGAGGCGTCGCGAAAGGCGCCGTACAATCCTCCGTTGGTCACGACCTCCCGGGGCCGGGCCCCGAGGGGGAGGGCGACCGCATCGACCGGCAGTGCGTCCGGACGCTCGAGATACCGTCGGCCATAGGCGAAAGAGCCGATTGCCATTTCGTCGTCATGCGTGAAGATCCCGGCGGGGACCGCGATCGGTTCACCGGGCAGGTAGATGAAAACCGTGAGGCGGCGAACGGCCATCGTCAGAAGTCCGGTTCGTCTTCCGGTTTGCGGGAAGGCCGGACGCGGATCGGGAGCCGTTGCCGCTCGCGGAATATTCCGACTTCGTCGCGTTCCGGGAGGGCAACCTCGAGGAGCGAATTTTCGAGGCCGAGAATGCAGAGTGCAGACGCGAATGCGCCGATCGAGACGCCGGGGTCTCCTTTTTCCATGCGGGAGACCGTTTTCCGCGTGACGAACATTCGCGCCGCCAGTTCCTCGAGGGTCATTGCGCGGCGCTTTCGCGCGGTCCGGATCCGTTCGCCGAGAACGGAGACCGCGCGGGCGGCATCCAGCAACAGATCGGGATGGGGATTCAGGTTGCGGGTCATATAGATCCCCTAAAACCGTTTAATGGGAAATATATGACTGTTTGTTCCTCATGTCAAGTACGTGCCGGCCCGCCGCCGCACCGTCGGCGGAAAAACGGTCACGGTTCACGAATATGTCCTGGATGCCGGCTCGCGAGATTTCCTGGTGTTGTATTGGGTTCCCCCGGATCCTGCCGACCCCGTTGTCCTCCTTAATATCAGGATCGGCGGCCAGAACCGATTTCGCTGGCGTGATTAAGCGGAAACAACTTCCCCCCGCCTCTTGACCGCTTCGAGAGGATCGAGAACGGGTCCGTTTCGGCTGTTCCACTGTTCCATGCGCCACGACGGGCACGGCCTGTCGCCGAACAGGGAACGACCCTGGACGAAAGTGCGATAAATCTGCTAGACTAGGTATGGTTATGCTGGTGCGGAGGGGAAAACGATGCGGAGCGTTAATATCTTCGAGGCCAAGACAACGCTGTCCAAGTTGATTGAGGCAATCGAAAGCGGACGTGAAGACGAGATCCGGATTGCCCGTAACGGGCGTCCCGCGGCTCGACTTGTGCCACTTTCCACGCAACCGGTCGGGAAGCGACTCGGTGTGGCCGAGGGGAAATTCGTTGTACCGGACAGCATCGACGGCGATAACGAGATGGTCCATCGGATGTTCGAAGGGGAATGACCTTGCGAATTCTCCTGGACACCCATGTCGCGCTTTGGGCGATCACCAATGACGCACGCCTTGACGAGAATGCGCGAAATCTGCTCACGAGCCAAGCCACAGAGGTATGGGTAAGTGTTGCGACGATCTGGGAAATATCGATCAAGCACGGGTTGGCAAGAGGGAACATGCCGATATCGGGCGCTGAAGCGCTGGCCTACTTCCAGGAGTCCGGTTACCGGATTTTGCCGATATCGCCGGAACACGCAGTGGTCGTCGAAACCCTTCAACCGATTCATTCCGACCCGTTCGACCGAATCCTGGTCGCACAAGCGCTGTCCGAACCGCTCCGCCTGGTCACGCACGATGAGATGGTCGCTCGATACAGCGACACGATTTTACGCATCTGACCTTTCCTTCGTTCTACCTCGATCGCCGTCCCGGGTTGAAATCGGCATAAGTAACCCGCTTGCCATTAAAGTGTCACTTTAAGTTTGCATTCATCTTGAGTCCGGTGTACCTTTTTCGCATGGATTATATCCACCGCGATATCGAGCCTGCGTTGAAGCGAATGCTTGCTTCGTTTCCGAGCATTGCGGTGACGGGCCCCCGCCAGACGGGCAAATCCACCCTTTTACGGCACCAGCTGCCCGGTTACCGATACATCACTCTTGACAATCCGCTGCTGCGCGAACAGGCGATTTCCGATCCCGAACTGTTTCTGGATGCCGCGGGCGACCGGGTCATCGTCGACGAGATCCAGCTTGCCCCCGGCCTGCTTTCCTACATCAAGATACGGATCGATGCGAACCGGAAACGGAAAGGGTGGTACGTTTTCACCGGCTCCCAGCAATTCACGATGATCCGCGACTTGGGCGATTCGCTGGCCGGCCGGATCGGTCTGCTCGATCTCTTGCCTTTTTCCGTGGCTGAGAAAAGGCGGGCGATCCCGATGCCGAATGGCCTCTCCTGTTTCCGCGACGCCTGCCTGCGCGGGTCGTGGCCGGAGCTGGTCGTCGATACTCCGGAAAGTGTCTCCGACTGGTACGGCTCGTATCTGCAGACCTACATCGAGCGGGATGTCCGCACGCTCCACAACATAGGCAACCTGCGCGATTTTCAACGGTTCATGCAACTGCTGGCCGCCCGTTGCGGCCAGATGCTCAACCAGTCCGAACTCGCGGGAGAGGTGGGTGTCAGCGTTCCCACGATCAAGAGCTGGCTCTCGGTTCTGGAAGCGAGCCGGCTAGTCTTTCTGCTGCCGCCGTATCACGCCAACGCGGGGAAGCGGATCGTCAAGGCGCCCAAGGTCTATTTCACCGATTGCGGCCTGATATGCTTCCTGACCGGCGTCCGGGATGAAGGCCATCTGCTGCAAGGGCCGATGTCGGGTGCGCTGTTTGAGAACTTCTGCATCCAGGAAGCGTTGAAGGTCTTCAATGCGAGGGGGGAGCGGCCGCCGCTCTATCATCTGCGCACGAGCAACGGACTCGAGGTCGACCTCCTGGTCGAAACGGCTTTTGGACGGGTGATCCCGGTGGAGTTCAAGCTGTCCCGCACGCCGTCCCGTGCGATGGCCGACGGAATCCGCCGCTTCAGCGATCTGTTTCCCGGGCTCGAAACGGCGCAGGGAATGGTGACCTGCCTGATTGACGAGACGGTGCCGTTATCGGCCGGGATCGACGCCGTGTCGGTTGACGATTATCTGCGGGCGCTGGCGACACACACGCCTCCGGAAAAATCGACGAGCAAGAGATGACCGATAATCCTGAGCTATCGGACGACCGGGTCGTCCTCGCCGCATCGGTCCGCGACCTGCTGGCCACCAAGCTTAAGGCGCTCTTCGACCGGGTCGAGCCCAAGGATTATCTGGACGTCGCCGAAATCGTGGCCAACGGGGGGAGCCTGCTTCAGGGGTTGTCGGACGCGATTGCCCTGTTCGGAAAATCGTTTTCGCCCGCCGAATGCCTCCGCGTCCTCTGCTGGTTCGGGGAGCCCGAGTTGGCGACGTTGCCTGACCGTTGCCGGCGCACGCTGACGGAAGCGGCCAGGGC
>JANXPS010000269.1 GCA_025357175.1 Deltaproteobacteria bacterium
AGTGCTCTCGTCGACGTGCATCCGGACGAAGCGGCCCGCCTGGAAGAGCTTGTTCATGAAGTTGCGGTTGCCCTCGACGCGCGCTTCGGCCATCCGGAGCCCCACCTTCACTTCCCGGGGCATGGAGGCGGCAAGCGTGAGGCGGAAGGCGTCGGTGCCGAACCTCGCCATCATCTCGAGCGGGTCGATGACGTTCCCCTTCGACTTGCTCATCTTCTTCCCGTCGGGGTCGAGGACGAGCGGGTGGATCACCACGTCCCGGAAAGGGGCCTTTCCCGTGAACTCGAGCCCCATCATCATCATCCGCGCGACCCAGAAGAAGAGGATGTCCCATCCCGTGACGAGCACGGAGGTCGGGTAGTAGCGGGCGAGGTCGGGCGCGCCGGCGTCGGGCCAGCCCATCGTGGAGAACGGCCAGAGCGAGGAGGAGAACCAGGTGTCGAGGACGTCGGTCTCCTGCTTGATCTCGGCCGAACCGCAGGCGTTGCACTTGGTCGGGTCTTCCCGTTCGACGACGATCGCCCCGCACTTCTCGCAGTGCCAGGCGGGTATCCGGTGCCCCCACCAGATCTGCCGGGAGATGCACCAGTCGCGAATCCCGTCCATCCAATTGAAGAATTCCTTCTCCTGGGAGGCCGGGAGAATCCGCGTCTCGCCGGTGCGGACGGCAGCCACCGCCTTCTCGGCCAGCGGCGCGGCCCGGACGAACCACTGCAGGCTGTCGAACGGTTCGACGACGGTGTTGCAGCGGTAACAGTGGCCGACGTTGTGAAGATGGGGTTCTTCCTTTTCGAGCAGTTCCTGCAGGCGGAGCGTCTCGACGACCGTGTCGCGGGCGGCGAAGCGGTCCATTCCGGCGAAGTCTCCGGCCTCGGCGGTCATGCGGCCGGATTCGTCGATGACGCGGACGGAGGGCAGCTCGTGCCGTCGCCCGACCTCGAAGTCGTTGGCGTCGTGGGACGGGGTGATCTTGACGGCCCCGGTGCCGAATGCGCGATCGACCATTTCGTCGGCGATCAACGGGATCGGACGGTTGGCAAGCGGCAGCCGGAGCGTGGTTCCCACCCGGGCGACGTACCGTTCGTCCTCGGGGTGGACCGCCACGGCGGTGTCGCCCAGCATCGTTTCGGGACGCGTCGTCGCGACGACGACATACCCTTTCCCGTCCATCTGCGGATAGCGGATGTGGTAAAGCGTCCCCTTCGTCTCGACGAATGTCACTTCGAGGTCGGAAAGCGCCGTGAGGCAGCGGGGACACCAGTTGATGATCCTTCGGCCGCGATAGATCAGCCCCTTTTCGTAGAGCCGGACGAACGCCTCGCGCACCGCGCGGGAAAGGCCCTCGTCCATCGTGAAGCGCTCGCGCGTCCAGTCGCAGGAGGCCCCAAGCCGCTTGAGCTGCCGGAGGATCGTGCCGCCGCTCTCCTCTTTCCATTTCCAGACGCGCGCGACGAACGCCTCGCGGCCGAGCTGGTCACGACCGGTTCCCTCGGATGCAAGCAGCCGTTCGACGACGTTCTGGGTGGCGATGCCGGCGTGGTCCATCCCCGGAAGCCAGAGGGCGTTGTCGCCGAGCATGAGGTGAAAGCGAACGAGGATGTCCTGCAGCGTGACATTGAGGGCGTGCCCCATGTGGAGGGAGCCGGTCACGTTCGGGGGCGGTATGACGATCGAGAACGCCTTGCCTTCCCTGGACGGGTCGGCGGTGAAAAGCCCGAGGTTGTCCCAGTAAGGGTACCAGCGGTCCTCGCACTTCTTCGGGTCGTATGCGTTATCGGGTTCCTGCGTGGTCATCGGGATTCGCCCCGTTTGCCGTCCTTCTCACGGATGCGCGCGATCTCCTCGCGGATCAGCGCCTCTGCGGTGCGCGGGATGACGTCCCACGCAACCGACTCGACCGACTCGCGGATGCGCTCGGTGAACTCGGACGACAACCGGTCCATCCACTCCCACATGACCTTTTCGACCGCCTCGGTGGCGACCTTTTCGACGATCTCGCGGGCGCGGGCCGAAAACTGTTCGCGCAGCGCATCAATCGCGATGACTTCGACGTCGGCAGCCGAGAGTCCGGCGGCCGGCGGAACGAGGACGGCGGGCATGTCGACGACCATGGCTTCGAGGTCTTCTTCGGGTTGCGGCGTCGGCTCGGGCTCGGGCTCGGGCTCGGGCTCGGGCTCGGGCTGCGCCGCGTAGGCCGGCTCCAGGTCGGGGATGGCCGTCGACGCTTCATCGACCCCGCCGAGCAGTGCGTCAAGGTCGATCTCCGGCTCCGCCTCTTCTGCGAGGGCAGGCCCGGGCAGGGGCGCGCCGGCCGTTTCCGTGAGCGGCAATTCCTCGAGCTCGAGCGGCCCTTCCGACTCCTTGTGGAGCAATTCCATCTCTTCGAGATCCTCGATCTCCTCGAGTTCCTCGACATCCGCGAGCGCGGGGGAAATATCGGTGATGCCCGCCGACGGTTCCTCGCACGCATCGCCGGGCGAGAACGGGGGTTCGGAAAACACGTCGGCCATTTCCGGAAGATCCGCAAGCTGCGGCGCCGCGACTTCGACGACCGGGGCGGCAGCGGTTTCGACCGCGCCGATCTCGTCGACCGAGACGTCGTACTCGCCGAGCGAAAGCGTGCCCGCGGCCGCGGAGGAAGATGCGGAGGGAGGCGCGGAAGACTTCGACTTGAAATCGTCGACCTCCTCGAGCACGTCGCTGAAATCCCAGTCTTCCGTACCCGGCGCCGGGCCCTCGCCTTTGCCGGCGGCATGCTCGGTTTCGGCGGCAGACAGCATCTCGTTGACCTTGTCGATCAGTTCCTGCGACTCGAACGGCTTGAACATGACGCCGCCCGCGCCGCAGCTCTTGAAGCTTTCCTCGTCGAAGGGTCCGAGACTGCCGGACAGGATCAGCACCGGGATGTTCCGCGTGTTCGCGCCCGCGGCCAGGTCGCCCGCGACCTCGAAGCCGTTCCGGCCCGGGAGGGTGATGTCGGCAACCACCAGGGCGGGCGATATTTCGGCCGCGAGCCGGACGGCGTCGGTGCCGTTGTCGACTATGGTCAGGATGAAATCGCTCTTGGCGAACGTCAGCTCGAACACCTTCTGGATGGTGAGACTGTCTTCGGCGAGCAGAATTTTCTTGGGCATGGTCCCTCCGGAATCCTCTAAGTTTAGAAGGTATCCGGCAGTTTATCAACGAGGAACAGGTCTATCTCGCCCCGGTCGGGATCGGCGCGCCGCACTCTCACCGAGACCCGGTCGGCCAGCGAGAACCGTTTCCTGTGGTAGCTTCCCACCAGCTCGTTCGCATCCGCCGAAAAGCGGTAGTCGTCGTCCCGAAGGGTCGATATGTGGACGAACCCTTCGACGAACGGATCGTCCAGGGCGACGAAGAAGCCGAACCGGACGACGGTGGCGATCACGCCGGTGAAGGTCTCGCCCATTCGCCCCGCCATGAACAGCGCCTTTGCGCGCTGCTCCACATCCCGCTCCGCGTCCATGGCCGCCCGTTCCCGGGTGGAGAGATGTTCGCCGACGTCGCTCCCTTTTTCCTCGAGGTACCGGACATACTCCGCCTGCCTCGGGTCGCCGAGCGCGGCCATGAGCATCCGGTGGACGATCAGGTCGGGATAGCGCCGGATCGGCGAGGTGAAGTGCGTGTACCGCTTGAGGGCCAACCCGAAGTGCCCGATCATCTCCGGGGCGTAACGGGCGAGCATGAGGCTGCGCAGCATCAGCATGCTGACGTGCTTCTCGAATTTTCCGCCCTTCGCCGCCCCGACCCACGCCTGCAGGCGCTCGGCCGGATCCAGGCGCCGGATCACGCGCGACCGGTTGAGCAGCTTCGATGCCGTCTCCTCGAACTCGTCCAGCTTCTTTTCGGTGGGCGGTTCGTGGATACGGAACAGAAACGGCATGCCCCGGTCGGACAGGAACTCGGCGACCGCCGTGTTGGCAAGCAGCATGAACTCCTCGATCAGCCGGTGCGATTCCCAGCGCGGGTCGATCCCGATCGATGCCGGCCTGCCGTCCTCGACGTTGATCCGGGCTTCGGGCAGGTCGAAATCGAGGGAGCCGCGGGCGGAGCGGATCCGCGTAAGCGTTTCGGCCAGCGTCGCCATCGCGCGCAGCATGGGCGCGACTTCTTCTGGGATGCGGGCCTGTTCCCGAGCCTCGGGCGTCCCGGCGAGGAAATCGTGGACCCGGGCATAGGTGAGCCGTTCGCGGCTCCGGATCACGGAGGAGCAGAACGACGGCTTGCCGGTTTTCCCTTCGGCGTCGATCGGGATTTCCGCGGTCATGGTCAGCCTGTCCACGCCCGGCTTCAGGCTGCACAGCCCCTCGGAAAGCGCGGGCGGCAGCATCGGGACTGCCCGGTCGGGGAAATAGACGCTGGTTCCGCGTGCGTAGGCGTCCTTGTCGATCGGGGAGCCGGTTTCAACGTAATGCGAGACGTCGGCGATCGAGACATAGAGGCGGGACCGGTTGCCATCCTGGACGAGACATACGGCGTCGTCGAAATCGCGGGCGTCGTCGCCATCGATCGTGACGAACGGCAGGTGCCGCAGGTCGATCCTGGGTACCGGTCCCATCTCGGCCGTCGGGTCGTAGCTCACCTCGGCGGGAAGCGAGGAGGCCTCGCGCAGGGCGCGCGGAGAAAATTCGATGGGCAGGTCGCGGGAGTGGGCCACCGCCAGGAAGAGCGTCTCCATCGTGTGTTCCCGTCCCAGCACGCGGATGAGCGAGGAGCGCCCTTCCTTCCCCTTGGCGGGGTATTCCTTCATCTCGGCCAGGACGATGTCGTTGACCTGCGGGGAGAGGCGTACGGGAAAATCGAGAGGCAGGTTGAAGTCGGCTTCCCGGTCGCGAAGGTGGACATATCCGCGGGTGCCGACGAGCGTGAAGCGGCCGACGAAGGTCTTGACGCCCCGCTGGAGCACCCGGACGACCTTGCCTTGCGGCACCCCGCTTTGCGGCTTGCCGTGTCGCGGCCTATCGAGACGGACGGCGACGCGATCCTTGGGCAGCGCGTCGAAAAGATCCGCGCCGGACACGCGAACCGCCGGCACGTCGGGCATATCCGGAATGACGAGAAAGCGCCCCTCGCGGGTCACACGCAGTTTTCCCTCCCAGATCGCCCCGCCGCTGCTGGTCCCGAGCGTCCTGGCCTTGCCGCCGTGAATACTTTCCCCGATGGCGTTTCGCGGCCCGGTGACGTTGTGCCCTTTCCGGCTCCGGGTGTGCTCCTCGCCTTCCTCGCCGAGGCCTCGCAGCGCGGCCTTGAACGCCCGACGCTCCCCCTTCTCGACCTCCGCGGCGTTGTACCAGTCCCTCGCCGTCGCCATGTCAGCCCGAAGCCGTGCGGCGTTCTCATCCAGCCAGCGTTCCCAGTAATCCTGATCTCTCGTCATCAAATTCCCCTTGGCCCGCGCTTCTCGACGGATACGACCATCATACCGGCATCGACGCCCGAATGCTCCCCCGCGGGCGGATTCCGCAACTTTCCGGTTGCCTCCGATATTTCGTTTGCTATAATCATCAATCCCGCTGTCCAAGAGTGCCGAAGTGGCGGAACTGGCAGACGCGCCAGATTCAGGGTCTGGTGAGTGCAAGCTCGTGGGGGTTCAAATCCCCCCTTCGGCACCAAGCAATCCGCAAGGGGCTCCGGAAAAATCCGGGGCCCCTTTTTTCATTGCCCAGGATCAGCCTGCATGGATGCAGGCGGCAGGCCGGCGACCCGGACCGGAGCGACGAGGACAGGACGTCCGAGGAGCGGAGGTTGGATTGTTAATGACTGATGGAGTCGCAAAAAGTTGAAAACAGCGAAAGTCGTCCTTGTAACCCGTTGATTTCATTGGGGCCATTTTTCGAAAATCGCCTCGTTTTGGACTTTTTGCGGGGTCATCAATGATGCCCCCGTAAAAACTCACGCGGCGATTTCGCGCGGGTAGAATCGAAAGCATGGTTCCGTAGCGACATGGGTAAGGAAGAGATGCCAACGGCGACGGCAAACCGCGTACAAACCGATAACGGCTTCCCGACGCGGCACTCCGGAATATGTTCAACCCCAACACCTTCATCGTCACGGCGAAGCGTACGGCGTTGATTCCTCGAACCCGCAACTGCTTCACCCCGGTCAGGCGGTCCAGGGCCGACATCGTCGCCTCGACGCCGGATCGGTGACGGTAGCGGTCGGCGAACTCCGCCGTCTTCTCCCGTGCTCGGCGCCTGGCCATCCGGACCTGTTTTTGGTCGTAGGTAAACCCGTATCCCTTCCTCACCGACTTGACCGGGCACCCCTTTCTCTTCGGACACCCCAGGCAATGCGCGGTGGAGAAGACCACCTCCCGATGCTTGCGAACGATGGAATCGCTCGCCGGCACATGCCCTGCCGGGCAGAGCGCGATACCGCCTTCCTCCGTGAACGAAAACTCCGCCAGACGAAAGGTCTTGCCTTCTCTCTGCCCGCCCGGAACCGGGGCCACCACTTCGACGCCTGCCGCTGCGGCTTCCGCCACGTTGTGTTCGCTCCCGTACAGGGAATCCGCCAGCAGCACCTGGGGAGCCAGTCCTCGTTCCGTCACGTCGGCAAGCGCCGGAAGCAGGGCATGGGCATCGCTTCTGTGGGCCTGCTCCACGGCGACGGACAACGCCAGCCGCAGGGGCGCCTCTGCTTCCCGCGTGGTGTCGCCATCGACCGGGGGCGGCAGAGGAACGTACGTCTCCTGGATCTGCGCCTGGAATCCCTGCCCCTTGTGTCCGCAGTAGGTCGCATCGGGATCGGACGGGTTCTGCAACGAGTCCGAAGGAATCTCCTGGTTGGTCTTTACGCGAAACGTCTTCTTCCGCGTCGCCGGATCGCTTTGCGCCACACACTGCTCCGAGAACAGCCGGTACAAAAGCCGGAAGCTGGTCATTTCCGAAACCGCTTTCTCGCCGACGAAGGTCTCGACCAGAAAAAGCAGATCCTCCCCGAGGGCCGAAAGCGTCTTCTCCGACTCCGAGGGCTTGACCATCGAGAAGACCGATTCCTGCGACTTGTCGAGGTACCTCCCGGTCAACTCCGCCGGCAGAGCGGAAAAGCGCTCCTTGTGATGACGGCGCAGGTTCACCAGAAAACCCTTGATCGTGCGGACGAACAGGGAGACCCGCCCCAGGCGGCGCATGTTGGAAAAGACGTGGACCGAGTCCAGTCGCTGGTGGGCAGGGTCCACGGAAAACAGCTGCGCCAGATGGTCGGTGATCGTGGTAAAGATCGTGCCGGAGAGATTGTTCACTGCAAGCAGGTTCCGAAAGCTCCACAACGTCTTGGGGCAGACGTAGAGTTCCCGCTCGTTGCTTTCGGAAAGGTTCAGGGCGTATTGCCACTTGACGTTGAAGGCCACCTGGTCGGTCGTCTCCTCGTCGGTGAGATCGTGCATCTGCTGCAGGAGCAGGACCCCCAGCATCGCGTAGAGGTCCTTGGTCGGAGCTCCCTTCGATCCGCAGTAAAAGGGGCGAATCCTTTCCACGGGCAGCTTCGGCAGGATCTGCTCCCGGAACAGCTGCGCCCAACCGTTCTCGATGCGTGCCCGCCGATGCTTGCCGAACCGCTCCAGCGGGTTGAACAGGGGCCGGGTTTTGTGGTCCTTGGTGAAAAGCAATGAACAGACCTCAACTATCTGTATTTGTTGAGGAATT
>JANXPS010000278.1 GCA_025357175.1 Deltaproteobacteria bacterium
ATCGAAAAACATGATCTCGATTCGCATCCTTAACAAGATTGGCGCGAAGTATGGACAGGAATACGCCATGCGCTTCGGCTTCGATGCCGACAAAAATCCTCCTTATCTGACGCTTGCACTTGGTGCCGGCGCGGTCACCCCGCTGCAGATGGCCGGTGCGTATGCAGTCTTTGCTAACGGCGGATACGCGGTCAGCCCTTATATTATTTCCAGAATTACCGACTCCAACGGAAAGGTATTATCCCAAGCCAATCCCGACAAGGCAGGCAATGAAGTTAATCGCGTGATTGACGAACGCAATGCCTTTTTGATGGACAGCATGTTAAAAGATGTCGTCAAATTTGGATCGCCCAATATCCCGCGATCGCCCCGCCCCAGATCGCCGTCAACGCGATGTATCCGGGCGCTTCCGCACAGACGGTGCAGGACACGGTCACGCAGGTCGTCGAGCAGAAGATGAACGGCATCGACCACCTGCGGTACATGGGCTCCTCCAGCGACTCATCCGGAGCCGCGACCATCACGCTCACCTTCGACGCAGGCACCGACCCGAACATCGCCCAGGTCCAGGTGCAGAACAAGCTCCAGCTTGCGATGCCCCTTCTCCCCCAGCGAGTGCAGCAGCAGGGCGTCCAGGTCGTAAAATCCACGCGCAACTTCATGATGATCCTCGGGCTCGTCTCCGAAGACGGGAAGATGAGCCGCTACGACTTGTCCGACTACCTGGCGGCGAACGTGCAGGACCCGGTAAGCCGCATCGGCGGCGTCGGCGAGGTCACGCTCTTCGGTTCCCAGTACGCGATGCGGGTCTGGCTCAACCCCAACCGGCTCGCGAGTTTCGGCCTCACTCCCGCGGACGTGCAGGCGGCGCTCCAGGCGCAGAACGCGCAGGTTTCCGCCGGGCAACTCGGCGGGGCGCCATCCACGGAGGGGCAGCAGCTGAACGCCAGCATCACCGCCCAGACGCTGCTGCGGACGCCGGAGGAATTCGACGGCATCGTGCTTCGCACCAACCCCGACGGATCCGTGGTGCACCTGCGCGACGTGGCCCGTTCCGAGATCGGGACCGAGAGCTACGAGATGGTCGGCCACTTCAACGGGAAGCCGGCCTCCGGCCTGGCGATCCGCCTCGCCTCGGGCGCCAACGCCCTCAACACGGCCCAGGCGATCAAGGACAAGGTCGAAGAACTCTCGAAGTTCTTCCCGCCCGGCGTCAAGGCCGTCTACCCCTACGACACGACGCCCTTCGTCAAGATTTCCATCGAGGAAGTGGTGAAGACGCTGGCCGAGGCGATCCTGCTGGTCTTCATCGTCATGTACCTGTTCCTCCAGAATTTCCGGGCCACGCTCATCCCGACGATCGCCGTGCCCGTCGTCCTCCTCGGAACCTTCGGGGTCCTTTCGGCCTTCGGCTTCTCCATCAACACGCTGACCATGTTCGCCATGGTGCTCGCCATCGGCCTCCTGGTGGACGACGCGATCGTCGTCGTCGAGAACGTCGAACGCATCATGTCCACCGAAGGGCTTTCCCCGACAGACGCCACCCGGAAGTCGATGGACCAGATCACGGGCGCCCTCGTCGGGATCGCCATGGTGCTCTCCGCCGTCTTCATCCCGATGGCCTTCTTCGGCGGATCCACCGGCGTCATCTATCGCCAGTTCTCGATCACCATCGTCTCGTCGATGATCCTCTCCGTCCTGGTGGCGCTGATCCTCACGCCTGCGCTGTGCGCGACGCTGCTCAAGCCCGTCGCCAAGGGACACGTCGCCGGCGAGGGCGGCCGCCTCTCCTGGTTCTTCGGCTGGTTCAACCGCATGTTCGAAGGCGGGAGCAGGGAGTACCAGTCGGTCGTCGGCCGCTTGCTCGCGAGGAGCGGACGCGTCCTGGTCGTCTACGCCCTGGTCCTGGGCGTCATGGGCTTCCTGTTCTGGCGCCTTCCCACGGCGTTTTTGCCGGACGAGGACCAGGGGATCCTCATGTGCATGATCCAGCTTCCCGCCGGGGCGACCCAGGAACGGACGATGAAGGTGCTGGGCGAGGTGGAGCGCCATTTCCTGGAGGACCAGAAGGAAGCGGTCGAATCGCTCCTGACCGTCGCGGGATTCAGCTTCGGCGGACGGGGACAGAACATGGGACTCGCCTTCGTTCGGCTAAAGGACTGGGATCTGCGGAAGCGGGCCGACCTGCGCGCCAAGGCCGTGGCCGGCAAGGCCATGGCCTCCTTCTCCAGGATCCGCGACGCGATGGTCTTCGCATTCCCGCCGCCGGCGGTGATGGAGATGGGAAACGCCACCGGCTTCGACTTCCAGCTTCAGGACCGGGGCGGAGTGGGGCACGAGCAGCTGATGGCGGCGCGCAACCAGCTGCTGGGCATGGCTGCGATGGAACCCAAACTCATGAAAGTGCGCCCCAACGGGATGGAAGACACGCCCGAGTACCGCCTCGAGATCGACCGGGAGCGTGCCGGGACGATGGGACTTCCGGTCGGCCAGGTCAATGACGCCATCTCGACCTCGTGGGGAAGCGCCTACGTGGGCGACTTCATCGACAAGGGGCGCGTGAAGAAGGTCTTCCTCCAGTCGGACGCCGACTTCCGCATGAAGCCGGAAGACCTCGAAAACTGGTTCGTCCGGAATCGGGAAGGCGTGATGGTGCCCTTCTCGGCCTTCGCGAAGGCGCACTGGAGCTACGGTTCCCCTCGCCTCGAGCGCTTCAACGGACTGCCCTCCGCGGAAATCTTCGGCGAGCCCTCTCCCGGGACGAGCTCGGGCGAAGCCATGAAGATCATGGAATCGCTCGCGGCGAAGCTGCCGCCGGGAATCGGGTACGAGTGGACCGGCCTTTCCTTCGAGGAGCGGCTGACCGGCTCCCAGGCGCCGGCGCTGTACGTCATCTCCCTCCTGGTGGTGTTTCTCTCGCTCGCCGCCCTCTACGAGAGCTGGGCCGTCCCGGCTTCCGTCATGCTCGTCGTCCCGCTCGGGGTGATCGGGGCGCTCGTCGCGGCGACCGGGCGCGGCCTTTCCAACGACGTCTATTTCCAGGTCGGGTTGCTGACGACCATCGGCCTGTCCGCCAAGAATGCCATCCTCATAGTCGAGTTCGCCGAGGAGCAGCTCGCGCACGGCGCGGGGATCGTCGAGGCGGCGCTCGAAGCGACACGTCTTCGTCTCCGCCCGATCCTCATGACGTCGCTCGCATTCATCCTGGGGGTGCTGCCGATGGTGACCACCAAGGGGGCCGGCTCGGGCGCCCAGAACGCGATCGGCACCGGCGTCATGGGCGGGATGATTTCGGCGACCTTCCTCGCCATCCTGTTCGTCCCCGTGTTCTTCATGGTGGTCCGGCGCGCCTTCCCGCAGAAACGGGCGGTGGCCGAACGGACGGAAGTTGCCGCGATCGACCTCGCAGAATCCACGGAGACCACCTGACATGAAGCGCAGATTCCTGCTCTTTTCACTGTTCCTTGCCGCCGCTTCCGGCTGCGCCACGATGGCGCCGCGGTATTCGCGTCCCGCATCCCCGGTCCCCGCCGCCTGGCCGGCCGGCGGCGCCTACGGAACGCCGGATGCGAAACCGGCTGGGACGGCGCCCGCCGACCTCGCCTGGCGCGACTTCTTCACGGATGCCTCGCTCCGGAAGGTCATCGACCTCGCCCTTTCCAACAACCGCGACCTGCGCGTCGCCGCGCTGAACATCGAACGGTCGCAGGCACTTTACCGGATCCGCCGGGCCGACCTCCTCCCGTCGGTGTCCGCGACCGGAGGCGGTTCCGTTCAGCGGGTGCCGAAGACGCTCTCGACGTCCGGGCAACCGGTCATCGCCCGCGAGTACGACGCTGGACTCGGCGTAGCCGGCTACGAGCTCGATTTCTTCGGCCGAGTCCGCAGCCTCAAGGACCAGGCGCTCGAGAACTACCTGGCCACGGAACAGGCCCGGCGGAGCGTGCAGATCAGCCTCGTCTCCGAAACGGCGGGGCGCTGGCTCGCCCTGGCCGCCGACCGGGAACGGCTCCGGCTCGCCCGGGAGACGCTCGCGGTGCAGGAAAAGTCCTACGAACTGACAAAGCGCCGCTTCGAGGCCGGGGTATCCTCCGAACTCGATTTGCGGCAGGCCCAGACCGGCGTCGACTCGGCGCGGGTCGACATCGCCCGATATACCTCGGCGGTCGCCCAGGTCCGCAACGGCCTGGAACTCGTCGCGGGCGGCCCCGTCCCGGAGGAACTGCTCCCGGAAAAAATCGATGCGAACGCCGCGATGGCGGAGCTGGTGCCCGGCATTCCGTCCGAAGTGCTCCAGCGACGCCCGGATATCCTGGATGCCGAAGGCCGACTGAAAGGGGCCAACGCCAGCATCGGCGCGGCACGGGCCGCCTTCTTTCCCCGCATCACCCTCACCACGTCGATCGGGCTGGGGAGCAACGATCTGGGGAAACTCTTCGCAGGGGGCGCGGCCGCATGGAGCTTCGCCCCGCGGATCACCCTGCCGATCTTCGAAGGCGGTGCGAACCTCGCGAATCTCAAGGTGGCGGAGGTCGATCGGGATATCTTCCTGGCGCAGTACGAAAAGGCGATCCAGGGCGCATTCCGTGAGGTCGCCGACGCCCTGGCCGAGCGGGGGACGCTCGGGGATCAGCTGAATGCGCAGCAATCGCTGGTCGATGCCGCTGCCGCGAGCCGCATGCTGTCGGATGCCCGGTACGAAAAAGGGGTCGACAGCTATCTCCCGGTCCTGGATGCCCAGCGCACCCTTTATGCAGCGCAGCAGAACCTGATCGCGGTGCGCCTTGCGCGCCTCACGAACCGGGTGACGCTCTACAAGTCGCTCGGCGGCGGGGCATGATCCCGTTGCAAGGCCGGATGCCGTGACCCCGAAAAGCACGCTCACCGGGGGGGCCGCCTCCCCCGCCGAAATCCGGACCGTCTTCGCGGGGCTGATGCTCGCGCTGGCGCTTTCGGCGCTCGACCAGAACATCGTGGGCACAGCCCTGCCGCGGATCGTGAACGACCTCGGCGGTCTCACCCACCTGTCGTGGGTCGTCACCGCCTTCCTGCTCACCTCGACGACCACGGCGCCGATCTACGGCAAGCTCAGCGACCTGTACGGACGCAAACCGCTCTTCTTCGCCGCCATATCGATTTTCCTCGCCGGCTCCGTCCTCTGCGGCGTTGCCGCCACGATGACGCAACTCATCCTGTTCCGCGGGGTCCAGGGCCTCGGCGCGGGCGGGCTCCTGACGCTCTCCCAGACGACGATCGCCGACCTGGTCTCCCCCCGTGAACGCGGACGATACCAGGGGATGTTCGTCGCGGTCTTCGCCGTCTCGAGCGTCGCCGGCCCGCTCCTGGGAGGCTTCATCACCGACGCGCTCTCATGGCGCTGGATCTTCTTCGTGAACCTGCCGGTCGGCCTCGCCGCGTTCCTGCTCATCCAGGTCGGGCTGCACCGCCCCCACCGGGCCGTAGCGCACCGGATCGATTACGCCGGCGCGACGCTTCTGACCGCGGGCACCTCCTGCCTCCTGCTGCTGCTCAGCTGGGGCGGCGAGCGCCATCCATGGCTGTCCCCGACGATTCTCTCGCTGTCTCTGTCGACTTGCCTGCTGTACGCCATCTTCATCCGCGTCGAGCGCCGCGCGAAGGAGCCGATGATCGCCCCCCGCCTGTTCCGGAACCCGGTGTTCCTCGTCGCGACGGCGGGGATCGGCCTGACGTTCATGGCGCTCATGGGGGCGCTCATCTTCCTGCCGCTGTATCTCCAGCTCGTCCTGGGCGTCTCCGCGGCGAAAGCGGGGCTCCTGATGTCGCCCATGATGGCCGGCGTCGTCGTTTCGTCGGTGGTCGGCGGGCGCCTGGTGTCGGTCACCGGCCGTTACAAGGTTTTCCCGGTCGCCGGTCTCGTGGCCGCCTCGGCCGCGTTCGTATCGGTGTCACGGGTTGCGCTCACCGGAGGGGGCATCGCATGGCTGGTAGCGTCACTGGTCACACTCGGGCTGGGACTCGGACTCGTGATGCCCAACCTGACCGTGGCGATCCAGAACGCCGTGGACCGCTCCGACCTCGGCGTGGCCACGGCATCGCTCACCTTCTTCCGCTCGCTGGGCGGGGCGCTAGGCGCCGCGATCTCGGGGACGATCCTGACCTCGCGCCTATCGAGTCTATTGCCGGGATCGTGGTCCGCCCTCTCCGCCGGTCCTCCCGCACAGGTCTCACACGGAGGAGGCCACGCCCTTCCTTCGATCTCGGCCCCCCCCCTGGTCGTGGAAGCCTATCGGCAGGCCATCGGGACGACCTTCCTGTTCGGCGCCGCCGTCGCGATGATCGCGCTTTTGGTGGTCGTGCTCCTTCCTGAACTGCCCCTGCGCGGCAACCTCCCCGATGCCGAGGGATCTCCCACAGGTGCGTCTCGATAATCCTTCCGGCTTCCCCTATACTGATGAACATGTGGAAGTTTCCCCGGATCCGGCCCGCCGTTCCCGGGTGACAGGAAGGACAATTCGGTGAAGCGTCTCGCAACACTCGCATTGGTCGTGTCAGTGGTCGCCACGCTTGCCGTCATAAAATCCGAAAACTATCTGCTGTTCCATTCTCTGGCAGAAACCGTCGCAATCGGCGTTTCGGCCGCGGTGTTCCTCCTTGCGCTCGCCTCCCGCCCATTCACCGACAGCGATTACGTCTTCGTGATCGGGATCGCGCTCCTGAATGTCGCCCTCATCGATGTCCTTCACCTGCTCGCGTACCGGGGCATGGGCATCTTCCCCGGGACGGGAGCGAACCTTGCGACCCAATTGTGGATCGGAGCCCGGTACATCCTCGCGGCAGGACTATTGGCCGCGCCTTTCCACATCGACCGGAAATCGCATCCGCTCCGCGTCTGCGCGGCGCTCGGCGGAACGACGGCGCTATTCCTCATGAGCGTGTTCGGATGGAATATTTTCCCCGCCTGCTTCGTCGAGGGTACCGGGCTCACACCTTTCAAGATCGGGAGCGAATACGTCGTCTGCATCATGCTGGCGCTGTCGGCCCTCTTGACGTTCCGGAAACGAAACCGATTCGATGCGAAAGACCTGCGGCTCCTCCTGTCTTTCATCGGCCTGACGATCGCCGCCGAAACGTGCTTCATGTTCTACAAGGATCCGTTCGGCCTGGCCAACATGACCGGTCACCTTTTGAAAACGGCGGGAATCGTCGTCATGGCGGTAGCGATCCTGGAATCCGGGATCCGGCGGCCGCACACGATCCTGTTCCGGAATCTCGCCGAACGTGAGGAAGCGTTGCGCAAAAGCGAGGAAGCGCTCCGGGCGGTGAAGGACGAGCTTGAGTCCCGTGTGGAGGCGCGGACGGCGGAACTCGCGGAGAGCGAACACCGGTTCCGCACCCTGGTCGAAGACTCGCCGGTCGGCATGGTCATCGTCCAGGACGGGCGAATCGTGTTCCGGAATCCGGAACAGGAAAAACTCTTCGGACCCATCCCCGAAGGGATGGAACTTGCTGGTTTCCGGGACATCCATACCGAGGATCTGGGCAGGTTCGCGGAACTTTGCGAATCGATTCCAGCCGGAACCGGTCAAAAAAATCCGGTCGACCTTCGGTTTTTCCCTCGCGACAAGTCCTCGGGAAGGGCCGACATGGTATGGGTGCAGGTGCGCAGGATGTCGATCGAATACCGGGGGCGGGAGGCGACCCTCCTGGCCATGGTCGACGTCTCCCGTTTCAAGGAAATGGAACAGGTCGTCCTTCAGCAGGAACGGATGGCCACCCTGGGACTCGTAGCGGCCGGCATGGCCCACGAGATCCGCAACCCCCTCTCGGGCCTCAACATCTACCTGTATTCCCTGGAAAAAATTCTAGACGAGTCGGTGACGCTCGAACCCGAGAATCGGAAACTGGCCCAGCAATTCGCCGGCATGACGAAGGGCGCCTCCGAGAAGATCGAGGGGGTCATCCGGCGCGTGATGGATTTTTCAAGACCCACGGTCTCCAGGAAAACGCTGTGCGAACTCAACGGGTGCGCCCGGGAGGCGGTCCACCTGGCGCGGGTGACGCTGCGCCATGCCGGGATCACGATCACGGAGGCGCTCCAGGAAGACCTGCCCGTCTGCTATGCGGACCCTCGCCTCGTCGAACAGGTCCTGCTGAACCTTCTGAGCAACGCGGCCCAGGCGATGGCGGAGACGCAACAGGAGAAAATCATCGAAATCCGCTCAAGCCTGGACGACGGGCATGTGACCCTTTCGGTCTCCGACTCGGGTCCCGGCATTCCTCCCGAGCTCAGGGAGAAGGTTTTCGAACCCTTTTTCACCACCCGGAAAGAGGGAAACGGAATCGGCCTCGCCTTGAGCTGGAAGATCGTGAACGACCACGGCGGAACGATCCAGTCGGGGCCGGGCCCCCTGGGCGGAGCCGAGTTCCGCATCCGGATCCCCGCAGGCGACCTGAGAAGCCGGGAACGGATCTAGCACCTCCCTCCCCAACGCCGGCATCCAAATGGACCTATATCTCCGCGGAGCCCGAGGCGGTGTGGAACGCGCTCCTCGACAGGGAGACGACCCGGAAATACTGGGAACACGCGAACGTTTCGGATTGGCGCCCCGGTTCGAGGTGGGAGCATCGCGACCTCGAAAACAACGAGCATCTGGATATCGTCGGGAGGGTCGTGGAAGTCGTCCGGCCCAGGCGTCTGGTCCTGTCCTGGGTGGACCCGGCCGACGAAGCGCGCGCGGAGAAGTACTCCCGGGTCACGATCGAGATCGAGCCGACCGCCGGCGTTACAAGGCTCACGGTCGTGCACAACGGCCTCGAACCCGGATCGGATATGCTGAAAGGGATCTCGGAGGGATGGCCGATCGTCCTTTCCAGCCTGAAGACGCTGCTGGAAACGGGACGGGCGCTCCCCCGTCTCTGGGAGCGCGACGCCGCATGAGGTGAAAATCGCTCGCGAGCCGGGCTGCGGCTTTCAGCCGTGCCCGGCGACCGGATGCGGAACGTAGGGCGCCTCGAGCGCGGCGGCCTCGTCCTCCGAGAGTTGCACTTCCAACGCTTTCACCGCGGTTTCGAGGTGTTCCATCCTGGTTGCCCCCACGATCGGTGCCGCCACCAGATTGTTGCGCAGCAGCCAGGCGAGGGCGATCTCCGCGTTTGCAACGCCGCGTTTACTCGCCAGCGCATCGACCACGGCGATCGTCCGCCGGTCGGCTTCGGCCGTCGGGCCGTAAACCGTCTTCGAGAAGCGGTCGGTCTCGAGGCGGCGTGTCGACGCCTCGGTAAGGCCGCGTGCCAGGAAACCGCGCGCAAGCGGGCTCCACGGGATGAGCCCGACACCCATGTCGCGGCACAGCGGGATCATCTCCCGCTCCTCCTCCCGATACAGCAGGTTGTAATGGTTCTGCATCGTGATGAAGCGCGCCCAACCGTTCCGTTCAGCGACGTGCTGCGCCTTCGCGAACTGCCAGGCGAACATCGACGAGGCGCCGATATAGCGCGCCTTGCCCGCGCGCACGACGTCGTTTAGAGCCTCCATCGTTTCCTCGATCGGCACGGCGGGATCCCACCGGTGGATCTGGTAAAGGTCGACGTAATCGGTGCCGAGGCGGCGCAGGCTCGCGTCGATCTCGTTCAGGATGGTCTTGCGGGAAAGCCCCCCGCCGTTGGGGCCGGGGCGCATGACGCCCCACACCTTGGTTGCGATGACGACGTCCTCGCGCCGGGCGAACTCGCGCAGCGCACGGCCCGTGATCTCCTCGCTCGCCCCGAAGGAGTAAACGTTCGCCGTGTCGAAGAAGGTGATCCCGAGGTCGATCGCGCGCCGGAAGAACGGCTTCGCCGCCTCCTCGCGAAGCGCCCACTCCCACCGCATGGGGGCCCCTTCGACCACCGCGTCGGGGTCGCCGTAGCTCATGCAGCCAAGACAGATGCGAGAGACGACCAGACCGCTGTTCCCGAGCCGACGGTATTCCATTGTGCCCTCCGAAAGAGTGCGCGGGCCATCAAAGCCCGGCCGGTTGTTGGATGCCGCGGGCAGTGCGCAGTTCCGGACGAAAAGCCGTCCGGACCGGCCAATAGCCTCCGGCTTCCAGCAATTCTTCCGAATGTGGATGTTTTTCGGGGTTATCCCGGCTGTTGCGGATTTTTGCGGACTGAAGGCCGAAGAAATCTACTACTGGCAAATATATGGTCGGGATGACTGGATTCGAACCAGCGACCCTCTGCTCCCAAAGCAGATGCGCTACCAAGCTGCGCTACATCCCGACCTGTGGGTGGATGGACTTGCAGTGTACGCCTTTTCTCGGACGGCGGGAAGCGGGGCTTGCGGGACATGACCGGTCGACGGCGGCCTTTCCGGTCCTGGTCCGGTCCCGGACGGTGGCGCCGAAAGGCGGTCCGTCAACGCACGCTTCGTGTGACCCGACCCCGCCGGAAGGCGCGCTGCGGGGCGAGTCCGACGAGAGCAGTTGCCACGGTGTCCCCACCCTGCCGGGTTCCCCGGGGGGGACGGGAATCCTCGCCAGCCTGCGCCGGTCGTGGCGTTACCCCACCACCCCGCCTACCCCACCCGCAGCAGGGAAGGAAGAGTCTGCGCACTCGGACAGTGCCTTCGTCGCCGCCACCATTGCAGAAAGATGTATTCCTTGGTATGGTTGGGTAATTTCTCACGGAGGTCCGAATAATGAATCGTTTTACAGTATCGCTGGTCGGTGCGTGCCTTTCTGCTCTTATCGTTGTCCCCGCAATGGCTACAAGCCCCATTGGTGCTCCCGAGCCGAATGCGAAGGCGGGGAAGTTCGCCGTGGGCGGCGGGTACTACCGGGCGTCCGCGAAGTTTGAGCCGAACAACACGGTCGACTTTACGTCGTCGAAGGCCTCGATGAATGAGTTCTTCGCTGAAGGCTCCTATGGGATTACCGATAGCGCGGAAGGGTTCGTGAGGATTGGCGCTTCGGATATTACGACTGACGACGGCTGGGATAACGGCATGGACTTTGAGGGGGACTACGCTCCGTTCGGAACGCTGGGAGTCCGCGGTGTGTTCTTCAAGCAGGGCATCCTTAGCCTTGGCGCGTTCGCAGAGGGGACCTTCCAGGGAGAATGGAAGCAGGAAAAGCAGATTGGGACCGTCCACGCGACGATGAAGCAGAAGGACAATTGGGAAGTTTCCGGCGGCCTCGCCGCGCAAGCTAATTTCGGTACCGTCTCTGTGTTCGGTGGGCCGCTTGCCTATACGGCGAAGGGCAAAGTTACTGTAGAGGCGACGGGGCCTGGTGGATTCGCAAGCTTTGCGTCGACCGGCAAGGAGAAGGGGAATTTTGGTGGGTTCCTTGGCGCCAAAGTTGCCCTCCCGAAGGGCTTTTCGGTCACAGCTGAAGGGCAGTTCC
>JANXPS010000018.1 GCA_025357175.1 Deltaproteobacteria bacterium
CACTCGCGGTCGACCACGTGTCGGCGGGCGCCGAAGTCCGTCTCAAGGGCAAGAGCGGCCTGACCGACGGGCGGGCCGCCGACTCCGACGTCGCCAACGTCACGGGCGGCGACATCATCCTCGAGGGCGGCAGCGGCGGCATAGGCGCACCCGGCGCCGGCAACGCGTTCGACGTCCTCCTCAACGGGACCACCGGCCTGACGGCGCGGGCGGCCAACGACGTGTACATCACCTCCGAGGGCGACCTCCGGTTGATGGAGATTTATTCCGCGGGCGGCACGATCGACCTGCGCAGCAAACTGTCGATCCTCGACGCGTACGACGAGGTCACCCAGGCGACGCTCGCCGAAAAGCCGTTCGCGAAGATCACGGGCGCTTCCGCCTACCTCAAGGCCGGCGACCATATCGGCACTTCAGGCAATGCGATCGAGACCAAGCTCGGGACGATCTCGGCCACGGCCGAAAACGACATCTTCCTGTACGAGATTTCCACGCACGCGATGTCTGTCGGGACGGTCGAATCGACCGGCGGCGACGTGTCGCTTTCCGCCGACTACGGCATCGAGAAAAAGGCCGGCAGCACGGGGGCCAACGTCATCGGCGACAGCATCGTGCTGTCGAACCTCATGGCCGGTTCCATCGGCGTGGCAGGCGGCAGCCAGGACCTCGTGGTCAAGACGCGCGCCTTGACCGGGGCGGGCGTCCCGACGGAAGACCGGGGCCTCTCGACCCACGCCTTCGGCAACATCTACATCCAGGCGTCGGGCGACCTCTACCTCAACGCCGTGTCCGCCGACAACGGCGGCGACGCCTACATCTCGGCGCCGACCGGCCGCATCATCAACGGCCGCCTCTCGGGCGGGGCCAACGTCACCTCGGGCCGCACGCGCCTCTTCGCCAATGGCGACATCGGGGCGGCGGGCAACGCGATCACCTCCGAAGTCAGCGCCCTCGAAGGGCTCTCGATCGCCGGCTCCTTCTTCCTCGCCAACAGCGGCGACATGACGATCGGCGGCATCACCGGCGCGGCCAAGGCGATCGACGCGGCCGGCCCGGTCGACATCTCCAACGCCTGCGAAACCTGGGTCGAAGGCGACGTCGAGTCCGACGGCAACGTCAACATCACCACCGACGACGACTGGCAGCCCGGTGACGAGGAAGCGCGCGACGAGATCATCGTCCGAAGCGGCAAAACCATCCGCTCCACCGACCTGGTTCACGGCAGCGTCACGCTCAGGGCCGGCGACGGGGTCAAGGTCGAGGCCGGCGGAACCGTCGCCTCGGGCCACATCGTGATCGGCACCGTGGACGGCGACGGCGACGGCAACGTCATCGAGCTTTACGGAACGCTGACCGCGGGCGACGTTCTCGTCGAGGGCGGCGCCCACAACGACACCATCGTGATCACCAACACGTCCAGCCCGACGACCGTCAACGCGGGCGGCGGCGACGATACCGTCCACATCGGCAGCCACGCGACGCCGACGACGAATACCGGCGGGACGACGCAGCGGATCGCGGCCGGACTGACGGTCAACGGCGGCACCGGGAACGATACGGTCGTCGTCGACGACACCGGCTCGAACACGGCGCGCACCCTCGTACTCACCGACTCCACGATCGACGGAATCTCCCCGGCGACCATCCATTATTCCGGCCTCGAAACGCTCGACATCCACCTCGGGAACCTCGGCAACACGGCGAAAGTGCGCTCGACGGCGCTCGACGCCACGACGACGATCACGACCGGCGGCGGCTCCGACACGATCTACGTCGGCAGCAGCGACGACGGCGTCAGCACGGTCAACGGCCTGGCGGGCCGCCTGATTCTCGACGGGCAGGTCGGCACCGACACGCTCCGCATAGACGACATGGGCGATGACTCCGACAACACGGGCGCGATGACGCGCGACTCCGTCACCGGCCTTGGCACCGCGGGGATCGACTACACGCGCCTCGAGGCGATGACCGTCGACATGGGCACGGGCGGCGACGATTTCACGATTTCCAGCGTGAACGCGGCGACCTCGACCTTCGTCAACGGAAACGCCGGCAACGACATCGTCCGCGTCGGGACGCTGCTGACCGATATCGGCGGCCCCCTTTACATCCAGGGCGGCGAGGGCGACGACCGGCTGGTGGTCGACAATTCCTCCCAGACGCAGGGACAGGAAGGGACGATGCTGGCCGAGACGCGCGAAGGGGCCGATCCCGACACGTACCTGCTCTCCGGCTTCGGCCTCTCTCCCGCCGGAATCGATTACCGGGCGTTCGAGAAGTTCGCCCTCAAGCTCGGCACCGGCGACGACAAGCTGTATGTCGCCACCACGATCCCCGGCGACAACGTCATCGACCTGAACGACGGCAACGACGTCGTCAACATCAACGAGATCGACGGCAGCGTGGTCCCGACGAAAACCGGCAGCACGACGGTCTTCGGCGGCATCGGGAACGACATCTTCCGGGTGAACTACGACGGCAACGGCAACCAGACGTTCCAGAACGGTATCCACGGCGAGTTGTCGCTGCACGGCGGCGCCGGCAGCGACCTTTACCAGATCGGCCTCTCCGGCGGCGGCTCCTCGATCATCAACGTCACCGACCTTGCGCCGTCAAACGACCTCGGCATCAACATCATGGAAGTCTACGGGACGAACCTGCCCGACTACTTCCTGTTCCGCCCGAACACGATCGCGTCGGTCGAACTGGGCGCCGAACGCCAGCCGCTGCCCGGCGGCGGGATCGAACGGATCAACTACGACCGCAGCCTGAACGGCGGGATCAACGTATACGGCCGCGACGGGGACGACACGTTCGTCTTCGACGAAACGAGCGCCCCGTTGACCGTCTACGGCGACGGCGGCAACGACACATTCCAGGTCGGCCAGATGTTCAAGTCGCAGCGAGACGCAGCGGCGGGCCTGGCACCGGAAGACACCTTCGAAACGATCGCAACCACGCAGGGCTACCTGAGCAACGGCGCCAGCGAGCCGCTCACGCTTTACGGCGGCACGGGCGACGATTCTTTCACCGTCTACCACACCGGCGCCGAACTGTTCCTGTTCGGCGAAGCGGGCGACGACACCTTCCGCGTCCACGCGTTCGTCAAGATCGATCCGAACGACCTGAAGAAGCCGTTTACGAACATCAACGGGGGGCAGGGTTCCGACTTCATCACCTACACGGTCAACGCCCCGGTCAACATCGACGGCGGCGATGGCTTCGACACGCTCACCATCGTCGGAAGCGAGTTCGGCGACGACTTCGTCATCACCGACAAGGGAATCTACGGCGCCGGCTTCCCGGTCCGCTATACCGGCCTCGAGAAGATCACCGTCGACGGCATGCAGGGCAACGACACCTTCTTCATCGAGAGCACGCCCGAGAACGTCCAGCTCGAGATCGTGGGCGGCCTCGGCAGCGACACATTCAACATCGGAGGCAGCAACGGGCAGCCGGTCACCGTGGTCGGGAAGAACATGGACGGCCACAGCGGGCTGATCGACAACGACATCAACGCGGCCCTTTCCTCCGCGGATTACGCGAACCTGTTCGTGCCCGACGTTTCCGCGATCATCGCCGACGCCGACAGCGCCGGTGTGGTCATCCGCCCGGTCGACGACACGACGACGCTCCTCGAGGGCGGCACGACGCTGATGACCTACGCGGTCGTCCTGGCGCGGCAGCCCGAGGAAGACGTCCGCGTCACCGCCACGCAGAGCAAGCCGAACGAATCCGACGCGAAGGCCGGCGGCAAGGGCGTCCTTCTCAACGGCTGCGCCGACGGCGTCACGCTTCTGTTCAGCCGAGACAACTGGTACGTCCCGCAGTACGTGACGGTTTCCGCTCCGGCCGACGCGCTGGCCGAAGGCACCAAGTCGTATGTCATCCAGCACACCGCGGTGCAGGGCGCCGATCCGAACGACGGCGGCGCTTACGACGGCGTCAAGGTGGCATCGCTCAAGACCACCGTGCTCGATGGCGACCAGGCCGGCGTCATGGTGACGCAGACGAACGGCGGCACCGCCGTCGCGGAAGGGGCGTCCGACGTCAACGGCACCTCCCGCACCGACACCTACCAGGTGGTGCTGACGCAGAAACCGACGGGCACGGTTCACATCGTCCTCACGAACGCCGACGGAAGGCTGCTGCTCGACGGCTCTCCGGCCACCGCGTCAGCAGACGACACGGTCAACCGTTTCGAACTCACCTTCGACGAGACGAACTGGAACGTTGCCCAGACCGTCGTCGTCGCCTCCGCCGGCCCGGACGGCGTGGTGCAGGGAAACGCCTACTCGCGCATCACGCAGCGGGTCGACTCGAACGACCTGTCCGCCTTCTATGCGCTGTCCGTCGACAACGTCGCCTCGAACCTCTCCGGGAAACTCGCAGGCGAAGTGACGCAGGATTATGCGACCTCCTACGACCCGGCAACCCGCATCCTTTCCGTCACGGGCTCCGGCTTCAGCGCGTCGGCGTCGTTCAAGTATTCCGCCTACGCCGATCCGTCGGCACTCGAAATCACCGACTCCGCTCCGAGCGGATCGAAGTGGCTCGAAGCCGGCGTCACCCTGTCCGGAACCCCGGAGGCGGGTCAGAGCTGGTCGCTCGTCCTGAACGGAAAGTCCTACTCGTACAACGTCGAGGAGGGCGACTCGCTCCAGTACGTCGAGCATGTGCTGTCGCTGCAGGCCGGCGTCCGCGGATACGCGACCTCGTTCGACGGAACCTCGATCTCCATCACGGCGAAGGATGGCTCCGCCTTCTCGGCCTCGCTCAAGATCGACGGCGTCCTAACGCCAGGGCAGATCGCCGTGGAAGGCACCCGCGCCCTCGGGCGCGTCGACATCCAACTCGGCGATTCTGCGGCGCTCGGAAACGTCTGGACCGTTACGCTCAACGGCAAGGCGTACGCCTTCACAGCCGGGGGCAACCGGACGGCCGAGGAGATCGCTCCGCTGGACGTCCTGGTCGCCGACGCCGACACACCGGGCGTCCTGGTCACGCAGACGGGAGGCAACACGCAGGTGATCGAGCCGACCGACTACTCGGTCATCGGAAGCGGTGCGGTCACATCGGCGATCGACGGATCGCACTTCATCGCGGACTTCGGCCAGTCGGTCCTGCAGGAAACCTCATCGCTGCACGACACGATCGACTCCGCGCAGGACCTCGATCTCGGCAAGTGGAGCCTCAACGCCAATACCGAGATACAGCAGGCCGGAGAGATCCCGCACATCACCCTGCAGGCGGCGGGCGACAACACGCCCGACTACTACAAGTTCACCGTCACCCAGAAGATGATCGCCGACGCGACCGACGGAAAAGTATCGGTGATCCTCGACGTCGACCACGGCTACGAAGATGGCGACACGGTCTTCTGGGGGAGCCAGATCACGCTGTTCGACGCAGCGGGACAGGTGATGACGGATACCTCCCGGACCGTCTCCCCCTTGGACTGGACCGTCAATTCCGATTCGAACGGCCACCCGATCTCGATGGGGACCGGCTTCTCCGATCCCGCGACGGCCGGCGCGGGAGGCAGCAGCACCTACCTCGACGACTACCTCGCGTGGGACGTCACATCGGCCGGCACCTACACGGTCAAGGTCGACAACTGGCTCTCCTGGTACACCTACTGGCAGACCGGTTCCACGACCGGCGTCCCCCAAGGCACCGACTACGACCTGCAGGTGTCCGTCGAGAATCACGGGACCAACAACTTCCGCTTCAGTCCCGACCCGATCTTCGAGGCCGAACCGGTCAACAACGTCTCGCAAAACATCGACGCGACGGGCAACTGGTCCACCTTCTACGACCCCAAGGTCGGCAACACCGACTACACGGGCGGCCTCACGGGTTCGAGCACTCCGTACGTCAAGATCATCGGCTCGGGCGACGGCAGCAAGGACGTCTACCAGTTCACGGTCACGAGCGACATGCTCAACCCGACGTCGACGGACAACGTCACCGGACCCACGGTGGCCGGCAGCTACTACAAGAGCGCCGATCTCGTCTTCCGCGGTGCCGGATCCGTCGGCGACGTGTGGACGCTGACGCTCGACGGCAAGGACTACAGCTACACCGCGACGACCGCCAGCCTGTCCGAGGTCGTCATCGGACTCGAGGCGACATTGCCGACCGGCACGGCCGGATACGGGCTCTCGACCGGGACGACCGGCGAGACCGGCGACACGCTGTCCATCAGCCTTGCGAACGGCTTCCGGATCGACGGCCTCAAGCGCGTCGCGGCCGACGCCGGCACCACCTCCCGCCTCGAGACGACCGGGGGCACCGCGTTCACGCACGCCGATATCGCCCTGGGCGGTACCGTCTCGCCCGGCGGCCGCTGGACGCTCACCGTGGGCGGCAACGTCTACTTCCGCGATATCGGGGCGACTGCGGTCGGGCAGGACGTCATCGCTGCGGACATCGTCTCGCAGATCACGGGCGACAGCGGCGCGACCTTCACGGCCTCCGTCGATTCCGTCGACGACCGGCTGATCCACATCGACGCCAAGGCCGGCAACACGGCCGGCTTCACCGTCGCCTTCATGCAGTCCGGCAGCAGCGCGCAGCTGCTGTCCGGAACCGCGGATATCTCCGGCACGCCGGTGCAGTCCACCGCCTCGACGGTCCGCTGGTCGACCGCCGATCTTGTCCTCCAGGGAAGCGCGGTCCAGAACGAGACGTGGCGGGTGACGCTCGGCCTCATCCAGATCAATTCGGCCATGGTTTCCTCGACGGACACGCTGGACGACGTCGGCGCCGACCTGATGGGAAAGATCAACAGCGACAGCCGGACGAAGGACGACTACGTCGCGGCGTACTCCGCGGACAGCAAGACGCTGGAAATCAAGCTGAAGGCAGGCGGGTCCGTCAAGAGCTTCACCGCCGCGATCGACATCCTGCCCGGCTCCAGGGGCACCATCACCGCAGGCAGCGGCGTCGTGACGCACGGCATCACGCTCACAGGCACGCCGGCGGCGGGGCAGATCTGGTCGCTGGTGGCCGATGCGGGATCCGCGGGCAAGACGACCGTCACCCAGGTCGTCGACGCGACGCACGATACATTGGGCAAGATCGCGGAGTCGCTGGCCGGCAAGCTGGTTGCCGCCAACTCCGACTACCGCGCCGTGGACGACAACGGAACCGTCGTGGCCAGCAACGTCAACAACGACGCCTTCACGGTCACCTCCACCGTCAACCCGCTCCTCTCCTCCGCCGACGTCTCGACGTCTGTCCGCACGGTTTCATTGACCGGAACGGTCGTCACGGGCGAGAAGTGGACGGTCTCGTTCGACATCAACGGGACCGCCGATTCGGTCGAGCACCTCGTCGCCGATTCCGCAACCGAAATGCTGGCCGACATCGCCAAGGACCTTTCCGACAAGCTCGTGGCGAAGGGCTGCACGTCGGTCTCCGTCGGCGGGACGGTTATCGTCGAAGGACTCGCCTCCGGCGACACGGTCACCGCATCCACCACATCGGCGGGCACGGTGACGGCCGACGATTCCAACGCGAGCGCGCGCACCCTCGATCTGGCCGGTACCCGCACCAAGGACGAAGTCTGGACGATGTCGATCATGTCCGGCGCCACCGTCCTCGGGACCGCATCGCATACCGTTGGGGCCAATGGCGAGAGCCTCACGACCATCGCCCTGGATTTGGCGACCCAGCTTTCGGCGGGCGATTACGGGGCGGTCAGCGACAGCGGTCGCGTCACCGTTGCGGGGCTCGCTTCGGGGAGCGCATTCACCCTGACCTATACGGTAGATGGCGTTGCAGGTTCCGCGACGGATTCCGCGGCGACCGTTCACCGCTTCAACATCGGCGGAACGGCGGGGACCGGAGAGACCTTCAGCATCACGGAAGGAACGACGACCAGGACCCACGTTGCCGCGGACGGCCAGCTGCCGGGCGCCATCGCAACCGACTTTGCCACCAAGCTTACGACCGGCAACTACAAGGCATTCGCGAGCGGCGGTTCGGTCGTCATCGTCCGGATCGACAGCGGCACATACGGCGCCTCCACGAGCTCGGTGTCGAAGGGCGGGGTCGATACGGTCTCGACGCCCAAGGCGACGGCCTTCACGCTCGAAGGCACGCCTGCATCCGGGCAGATCTGGTCGGCTTCGATTTCCGGCGGCGGCCCGTCCACGTCGCATCCGTTCGCCACAGGCGATACCGTTCCGAAGATCGCCACCGCCCTTGCATCCGGTCTTGTCGGTTCGGGCTACGTCGCCTACGCGACCGGAGACACCGTCACGGTCTGCAAGATCGACGGGAGCTCCTTCACCGCAACCTTCACGCTTTCCCCCGGCGGATCCGCGGCGACGGTCGCGACGTCGATCATCGCGCTGGGCGGAACGGCCTCGATCGGCGAGACATGGTCCGTGTCCGTCGATGGCGGCGGGCCGGTCGCTTCCCACATCGTCGCCGCGAACGGAGAGGCGATGTCCGTCATCGCCGCCGATCTCGTCGGCCAGCTGAACGGAACCGAAACGGACGGCTACACCGCCGTGTACAAGAACGGGAAGATCGTCGTCTCGAAGGTCGGGGCGGCCTCCCTGACGATTACCAAGCCCCCGGTCCAGTCGCCTCCCTCCGCCGGCAGCGTGCTCTTCAAGGGCACGCCGAAAACGACCTTCTCCCAGTCCGCGTCGCTGCTCGACGTCGACGGCGTCGCCGACGGAAAGTGCGCAAGCGACGACCAGTGGACGATCACCGTCGGGGGGCACACGTTCACCTGGCCGGCGACCGTCTCCGGCACCCCGACCGACGCATCGGTCGACCTCGACACCGTGGCCGCCGGGCTTGCCGGGCTGCTGAACGGTTCCGCGTACGGCTACACGGCGACCGCGACCAACCACTCCGTCAGCGTTTCGAAGGCCGACGGATCCTCCCTGTCGGTCGGCGACGTATCGGTCTCCATCAAGCGCGCAGGGACGACGCCCGTCACCGAATCCGACACGCGCACGCACTACAGCACGGCGCACGTGTTCCTCTCCAGCGCAGCCGACGTCGTGCACTCGGGCGACGTCTGGTCGATCGCGGTCAACGGGCGGACGTTCCGTTACACGGTGCCCAACGTCGATCCGGACCACTACGTCTACAGTTCCGACCTGAACATCAACCTGGTCGCGCAAGGGTTGGCCGACGCGATCAACGCGGCGAACCTCTCCTTCTCCGCGTCGAACTCGAGCAACGAGGTCACCATCAACGACCGGGACGGCGTGCTCACCGGGCCTTCCCAGACGATCACGGTCGATACGCGCCGGGGCGACGGCACGGTCCGCAGCATCTTCGACATCGATTCGGTCACCGAGAACGTCGGGTTCATCGTCGCCGACGGCGGCGTCCACTATTACATCGACCGCCCGACGCTTACGCTGCTCAAGGACGGCAACCCGACCCCGCTCGCCTACAGCAACGGCTCGACGCTCGTCGACAAGGGGAGCCAGTCGACCGACGACCCGTTCCTCGACTACAAGATCGCCAGCGCAGGCAGCTACAGCGTCCAGGTCGGCACCGTTCGCCACTATACCGACGGCTTCCGGCCCGATGCCGAACTCGGAGTGGTCGCCCCCGGCATCTCCTATCAGCTCGATGTCTCCGTTCCCGAACATGCGTACAACCACGACATCCTGGGCCTCGTGGGCAAGCAGGTGCGCATCACCGGCGGCACGGGCATGGGCGAGTCGGCCACCATCACGAAGTACGACGCCGAGCGGAAGCAGTTCACGATCGACTCGACCTGGGCCACGCTGCCCGACGACACCAGCATCATCGAGATCGGGACGGCCTCCGCGATCCCGCCCGCGGTCGACACCTACAGCGTCGTACTCTCGAGCGCCCCGCAGGGCGACGTCGTCGTCGACGTCGTGCCGCAGGCGACACGCACCTACAATTCGGCAAAGGCGTTCGACCCGGCATCCAACTTCGGACAGAGCAACATCGTCCAGGTAAAAGCCGCGACGACGCAGGCGATGTTCCACCTTTCCGGCACGGCTACGGACGGGCTCGACTGGACGGTGACGCTCAACAGCGGCAGCTACACCGCCACCGGTGCCGACCTCGCGACGGTCGCGGCGAACCTGGCCGACGAAATCAACAAGGACATCCGCTTCACGGCGACGGTCGGAGAGGACGGCGTCACGCTGTTCGTCACCTCGGACGACCGCTTCTACGCCGGCGCATCGCTCGAGGCAGGCCTCCAGGGCAGCGTGACGGTCACGCCGCAGCTGCGCTTCACCGCCGGCAACTGGGGCACCCCCCAGTCCGTCGAGGTGCAGGGCCTCGCCGACCACCTCGTCGACGGCAGCGACGCCCTGGTCTTCCCCGCGTTCGCAGACCGCGTCAACGCGATCCGGGGGCCGGTCACCATCGACGGCGGCATCAAGATCAACGCCGAGCGTTCGCTCAACGATCCGTTCCTGCTGCCGGGCGAGACCAACTATCCGAAGGCCGACGGAAGCCTGTCCGGCTTCGGCTTCATCGACATCGACGGTGTCCGCTACGCGACGCTCACCGACGCCTCGGCCACGCACGTCGATCCGGGCGTCGGCATCAAGGACGGCTTCGATCCGCGCATGAACGGCTACCCGTACGCCTTCACGATCCTCTCCGGCCCCGACAAGGGCGCCGTCTACGACGTCAAGCAAGTGCTTCTCGACGGCGACGGCAACCCGACGGGCACGATCGTCCTCGACATTGCCTACGACAGCGTCGCGGCCGGTTCGAGGCCGGGTTCCGGCGACAGCTACTTCTACGCGCCGGTCAACCGCAACTTCCTCGTGACGGAAACGGACCAGGTCGACACGCTCAACGTCTTCAACGGCAACAGCCCCTCCGACGACACGGGCGTGCTGACCGGCACGCACATCGGCGGACTCGGAATGGGTGGCGACACGGTCATCGGCGGAAGCCCCATCCAGGGCGGCATCGATTACCGCAATATCGAGGCGCTGAACATCGACCTCGGCAGCGGAAATGACACGTTCACGGTCGAGTCCACCCACGCGGGTTCCACCGCCATCAACACCGGCGCAGGAAACGACGTCGTCACCGTCAAGACGATCTCGGGCCACACCACGATCTCGACCGGCGCCGGAGCCGACGTCGTGAACGTCGGCAGCGACAACGGCATCGTCGACCAGATCGCCGGTCTCCTTGCGGTGAACATGGGCGGCAATTCAGGCGACAAGCTCGCCGCCGTCAACACGGGCGACAGCGGCGACAACGTCGCGACGGTGACCGGCACCACCATCACCGGCCTCGACATGCCGACGGTCGGCAGCGTGCAGAGCGTCTACGTCCAGGCTCGCACCGGTTCTTTCGCGTTGTCCGCGGCCGGATACGGGCAGATCATGGTCGAGTACGGCACCTCAGCCTCCGACGTCCAGGCTGCGCTCAACGACCTGTTCGGAACGGCCGACGACGTCAAGGTCGCCGAGTCGCGGGACGTCCGCTACGGGGAGCTGTGGTCGGTCTCCTACAACGTCACCTTCGTCGACTCCCTCGCCGGAACCGCGATTCCGCAACTTGCGTGGGTCGAGGGGCAGGGCGGCCTCACGGGCTATCCCGACTCCTCCGCCTATGTACGCGTTTCCACGGCGGTCGATCCGCAGGCGCCGCCGCAGCTGCCGTCGGTCCAGACCGTGACCGTCCATGCGACGGAAGGGACCTTCCGGATCGGCTTTGCGCTTGATCCCACCGATCCGTCCGCGATCACTTATACCGGCGACATCAAGGCCGGCGCCTCCGGCGACGACGTGCTCAAGGCGCTCTCGGCCGTCCTCGACCCGAACAACGTCCACCCGGACCGGCCGTACACCAAGAACGTGGCCGTGAGGCAGTTCGGGGACGACTACGTGATCACCTTCCAGGGCGCGCAGCGCACCCTGACGATCTCCGGAATCGTAAACGACACGGACGGCTCCGTCACCTGCGCGACGCGGATGAACGGCATCAACTACTACGGCGTGGATACGCTCGACCTGACGCTCGGGGCGGGCAACGACATCGTCAACGTGCAGGGTACCGGCGCGACGGCCGCCACGAAGATCGACAGCGGCGCGGGCGACGACAAGATCTTCGTCTCCTCCGACGCCAACGTGGCCGCGCAGTGGGCGACGGACGGCTTCCTCGCGGGCGACACGTTCCGCTTCCTCGGCGGGACCGACGCACCGTCGCTCGCCTTCACGATGCCTTCCGGAGCGAAAGCGGCGCGCCTCGATATCCGCGACGCGAACGGCACGCTCGTCCGCACGATCGGCCTGGGCGACCTTGCCGCAGGCGACTTCACGCAGAGCTGGGACGGCAGGGCCGACGACGGCCGCACCCTGGCTCCCGGCGCTTTCCGCTTCACGGTCACCGGGGAGGGCCTCGCCGGATCCGTCGTGACGGCCACCGGCACGATGGCCGGGACGCTCGACGGCCTCGCGTACGCCCTCGACGTCGAGGCGGGCGCGGGCAACAACACGCTCATGGTCAGCGACGCCGGGTCACGGACGGGCGATACCGCAACGCTGGCCGCAGACCGCATCCTGGGGCTGTCGGACGGGGATATCACCTACGTGTCGACCGGCGGCGACTTCAACGGCGGCATCACGGTCTGGAGCGGCTACGGCGCCGACAACATCACCGTGACCGGTTCCGCTTCCGATGTCGAAGGACGCACCGTCACGACGGTCAACACCGGCCTGGGAGACGACCATGTTTCCGTGTCGCTCCACGCGGGCACGGACGGCTTCTTCGTCCTCAACACGCAAGGGGCGTACGACCACGACAATCTGAATGCCGACATCACCGACAACGACACCGTCGATGCATCGGCCTCCACGCTGCCGCTGGTCATCTTCGGCGGCCAGGGCGACGACAACCTCACGGGCGGCAGCGGCAACGACATCATCTTCGGCGACCGCGGCCGGGTCGACTATCTCGACGCAGACGGCAACGTCGTCGCGACCCTCGGACGCGGCGGACTCGGCGACGCGACGGACGGCCTGCAGCACACGGCGCTTTCCGCACACACGGTCGATCCGGCCGTCGGCGGCGACGATACGATCGATGCGCGCGAGGGCGACAACCTCGTCTTCGGCGGCGCCGCCAACGATCACATCACCTCCGGCACGGGCAACGACGTCCTGGCCGGCGACAGCGGCATCGCCACCATCGCGGCGTCCGGGGTGCTGTCCGGGGTCGCTTCGACCGACGCCGGAATCGGCGGAAACGATACGATCATCTCCGGCGACGGCAACGACGTCGTGATCGGCGGATTCGGCGGCGACACCCTCACGGACGGAACCGGCCGCGGTTACCTGCTCGGCGACAACGGGACGGTCTCCTTCGATTCGACCGGCCGCGTGGCGATCGTCTCGACGTCGGACACCGTCGCGGAAACGGGCGGAGACGACACGATCACGACCGGCGACGGCGACAAATACGTCTTCGGGGGTGTCGGCGACGACACGATCACGACCGGCAGCGGCGACGACGTCCTCACCGGCGACAACGGTGTGCTCTCCTTCAAGAAGGACGGGACGCCGGGCCTCCTCAGGACCGTGTTGCCGTCGCTTGGCGGCGACGACACGATCCACGCGGGCGAAGGCGACAACATCGTGATCGGCGGGATGGGGAGCGACACGCTCGACGCCGGTGCGGGTGACGACATCCTCATCGGTGACGGCGGCAGGGCCGAATGGACCGGGAGCCATTCAATCGTCGTCGAGTCGACCGATCCCTTCGTCGGGAAAGCCGATGTCCTGAACGGCCAGGGCGGGAACAACGTCCTGATCGGCGGGGCGGGGAGCGATCTCTTCTACGGCAACCTGTCCAAGGATCTGATGATCGGCGACAACGGCCGGGTGACGATTGAAAACGGGCAGGTGACGACCGTCGTCCTCATGGGTCAATATCCGCTCGACCTGATATCCTCGATCGAGTTCGGCCTCTACGGATCGCCCTGGGTCGGAGCGTCCGCCTCGGGCGGGGAAGAAAAGGCGGGGCAGGGGCTCGTGCTGCCCGAGACGATGAGGGGGGTCAGTCCCATCAACGACTTCCTGAAGACCGTGATCAACTTCTACGCACCCCGTCCGACGGTCTGGACGGCGCCCGCGATGACGTTCCACGGCAGCGCCGCGGCAGCGCCCGCCCCGGCGACTCCGGCTCCCTCCGCCGACAGGGAGTCGGTCGAGAAATCGATCCAGTCGCTCCTCGACTTCTTCGTCCCCGTCGCGCTGGCGGAGTCGGGGGATGAACGGATCGCCGCCTTGTGCGAAGATGGTTCGTCGACCGTCATGACCGACGACGGCCTGATCGTGGACGCACGCCTCTCCGGCGGCGACGCCGGCGCGGCCAAGGCGCTGGCGAACGCCGCTCCGCCTTCCGCCCCGGCCAAGGAATCCGGCGAACCGGCGGCGCTCGAATCGCTGGTCGCGGGGGTTGCGGGCTGGAACGTCGCATCCAACGGCGCTTCCGACCGGAAGGTCAGGCTCGACCGGGAGGCATTCGAGAATCTGGAACGGAAAACGCGCGAGCGCAAATTCCGCAAGTGGCACTAAAATAACGAGTCGAGGAGAATCACAGATGGTGCAGGACAAGAAGAACGTTCAGGAAACCAAGGCGCCGGCCGGCGGTACGCAGATCCGCTGGGACCACTCCAAGATGGAGACGACCTACGCCAACGTCTGCAACGTGACGAGCACGCGTGAGGAGGTTTCGGTCCTCTTCGGAACCAACAAGACGCTCAACGTGGGCCAGCCTGGCGAGATCATCGTCGAACTGACCGACCGGATCGTCATGAACCCGTTCACCGCCAAGCGCTTCTCCGCGGTCATCAACAAGGTGGTCGCCGATTACGAAGCCGCCCACGGCCCGCTGCCGCTCTAAGGCGCAGGATCCACCGGGAGTAACGACCACGTCCGAATGAGGAGCCTTTTTTCATGAGCAATCGTCCGAAGACCGAAGAGAACCAGACCGCCGAAACCCGTCCGAATCCCGCCGACGGCCCCCGGATCCAGTGGGACCAGTCGAAGATGAAGACCACCTACGCGAACGTGTGCAACGTCTCCAGCACGCGCGAGGAAGTCTCGATCATGTTCGGAACCAACCAGTCGATCAACCTCGGGCAGGGAGAGATCACGATCGAACTGACCGACCGGATCATCCTCAACCCGTACGCCGCCAAGCGCCTCGCCCAGATCCTGGCGGGCATCGTCAAGCAGTACGAGGCCGCGTTCGGTCCCCTCCCGATCGAGGGCGAAGGTAAATCCCACTGATCGTCGAAGGAGAGGACACTCCCGGCTCCCGGGCGTCATTGTGGGAGCGATTCCGTGACGCGCAAGGCGACGATTATCTCCATTACTGGCTGGCGCTGCAGTCCGGCCTGATCGAAGGGGCGGTCCAGGGCCTTCTCGTGATGGGAACGCCCGGGGCCGGTCCCCCGGTCCCGGTCGCCCGCTGGCCGGAGAGCGGGGCCGATCCAGTCCGGCTGGCCGAGATCTGCGAGCGCGTCCTCGAAGAGCCCGGCGGTCTCCTCTGCACCTTGCCTGCGCGACCCTCCGAACCGTCGTCCGGAGGGTCGCAGCCGTTTGCGATCGCCTATCCCGTCCTGGTGGGCGGCGAGTCGCACGGCGTCGTCGCGTTCGAGGTCGCCGCGATTTCCGAAGAGAATCTGGCTCCGGCCATGAACCAGCTCCAGTGGGGCGTCTCCTGGCTCGAGCTTTTCGTCCGCCGGCGCAATGCGCAGGACAACGATTCCGTACTCTCCGAAATGAGATCCTCCTTCGACCTTTTGGCGGCGGTCGTCGACGAGGAGCCCTCCAGCGCGTGGATGCGCTTCGTCACCGAGCTGGCCACGCGGATGCAGTGCGACCGTGCCAGCCTGGGGACTCTGAAAGGGCACCAGGTCACCGTCCGGGCGATTTCCCACAGCGCCCAGTTCGACCGGAACACGAACCTGGTCCGGCTGATCGGGCGTGCGATGGAAGAGTCGGTGCTGCAGCGGGACGAGGTGATCTTCCCCCCCCCCGAAGGCGGAAAGATTCTCGTAACCAAGGATCACGACGAGCTGTCCCGCGAACAGGGGGGCGAGGCGATCCTGACGATCCCCGTCTACTCGGGCGGGCGGTATACGGGTGCATTGACGCTCGAGCGTCCCGCCTCAGTCCCGTTCGGGGAAACCGAGGTCGGCATCTGCCGCGGAATCGTCGCGCTGGTCTCCCCCATCCTCGAGCTCAAGCGGCAAAACGACCGCCCCCTGGCGTTCAAGGCCGCGGAATCTCTCCGGGAACAGGCGGTCCGCCTCTTCGGGCCCCGTTACCCAGGCCGCAAACTGGCGATCCTCCTCGCCTTCGGCGTCGCGTATTTCCTCGCCACGGCCACCGCCGATTACCGGATCACCGCTACGGCGGTCCTCGAACCGCTGATCCGCCGCTCGGTCGTCTCCCCCTTCAACGGCTACGTCAAGGAGGCGTTCGTCCGGCCCGGAGACATCGTCCGGAAGGCGGCGCCGCTCTGCACGCTCGACGACCGCGATCTCCATCTCGAGCGCGCCAAGTGGCAAAACCAGAAGACCCAGTACGAGCGCCAGCAGCAGGAGGCGGCGGCCACGAACGACCGCGCGAAGGCCAAGATCATCGCCTCCCAGTTCGAACAGGCGGTCGCCCAGCTCGACATGGTCGACCGTCAGCTCAAGCGGACCAGCCTGGTGGCCCCCTTCGACGGAATCGTGGTCAGCGGCGACCTGAGCCAGCGGATCGACGGCGCCGTCGAGCAGGGCGAGGTGCTGTTCGAGGTCGCCCCCTTGAACGCCTACCGGGTCATCCTCCAGGTCGTCGAGTACAAGATCGGCGACGTGCATCCGGGCCAGACGGGGGAACTCGTCCTTCCGGCGCGCACCGACCTCAAGTACCGCTTCACGGTCGAGAAGATCACCCCGATCGCCTCGCAGAAGGACGGCCAGAACTATTTCCGGGTCGAGGCCAAGCTCGAAGGTTCGGGCGTGGCCGACCAGACGCTGCGGCCGGGCATGGAAGGGGCCGGAAAGATCCAGGTCGGCCGCGGGAAGCTGCTGGCAATCCGCACGCGCGAACTGGTCGACTGGGTACGCCTCAAGGTCTGGGCCTGGCTGCCTTGAGCGGCACGCGCGAACAATCCCTTTACAGCCCATCGTGGTACCGGATCGCCGGCCTGAAACCGCGGCTGCGGGGGCACGTCCGGATCCACCGCCAGTACTTCCGCGAGCGGGAATGGTTCGTCCTGCAGGACCGTTCCACCGGCCGCTTCCACCGGATCTCCCCCGAGGCGTACTACCTCGTCGGCCTGATGGACGGCAACCGGACGATGACCGAGATCTGGGACGCCGCCTGCCTCCGGCTGGGCGACGCCGTGCCCACGCAGGACGAGGTGATTTCCCTGCTGTCGCAGATCCATCGCTTCGACGGCCTTCAATCCGACCTGCCGCCCGATATCGACGACCTGTCCGACCGTTCCGCGAAAGAGAAACGGTCGAAGCTCTTCGGCTACATCGCCTCCCCGACCTCCTTCAAGATTCCGCTGCTCGACCCCGACCGCTTTCTCGACCGCACCATCGGCCTGGTGCGCCCCTTCCTCGGTTGGGGCGGTTTCCTCGCCTGGCTCGCGGTGGTCGGGTACGGCCTCCTGCTCGCCGGCATCCACTGGCGCGAACTCACCTCGAACGTCACCGACCGGATGCTCAGCGTCGAAAACCTCGTCGTCCTGTCGCTCGTCTTCCCGATCGTGAAGACGCTCCACGAACTCGGCCACGCCTATGCCGTCAAGCGCGGCGGGGGCGAGGTGCACGAGATGGGGATCATGCTCCTGGTGTTCGTCCCCAACCCCTATGTCGACGCGACCGCCTCATACGCCTTCCGGACCAAGTATCCGCGCATGTTCGTCGGCGCCGCCGGGATCATGGTCGAGCTGTTTCTCGCGGGCCTCGGCGCGATCGTGTGGACCAGCGTCGAGCCTGGCGCGCTGCGGGCGGTCGCCTTCAACACGATGGTGCTGTGCGGCGTATCGACGCTCGTGATGAACGGCAATCCGTTGATCCGCTACGACGCCTACTACATCCTTTCCGATTACCTCGAGATCCCGAACCTGGGGGCGCGCTCCACGGAATATCTCGGCTATTTCCTCCGCCGCCGGATTCTCGGGATCAAGGAGGCGACACCCACGGCGAACGGCGCAAGAGAAGCGTTCATCCTCGCGTCCTACGGCGTCGCCTCGTTCATCTACCGGATCTTCGTCATGTCGGCGATCGCGATGGCGATCGCGGGCCGCTTCTTCGTGGTCGGGACGATCCTCGCGATCTGGGTGGTCGGCGGATTCGTCGCGATCCCCGCCTGGCGGGCGATCCGCACGATGGGCTCCGATTCCCTCATGCGCCGCTACCGCGTGCGGGTGGTCCTGGCGGCGACCGTTCTTGCGGGAGTCGTCCTGTTCGCCACCTTCGGTGTCCCCGTCCCCTCGTTCACCGTGGTCGAGGGGGTGACCTGGGTCCCCGCGGAATCGCAGATCAACGCGACGGCGGACGGCATCGTCAACGCGCTCCTGGCCGCTCCGGAATCGGTCGTCCACCGGGGCGACCCGCTGATCCGGATCGAGGCGCTGAAGCTGGAAAAGGACGTCCGCGTCCTCGAGGGCTCGCTGCGCGAGGCCGAATCGCGCTACCAGGCCAGCCTCGTCTCCGACCGCACGGCGATGGGAATCTACCGGGACGACATGGAAAAGGCACGCCTTGAGCTGACGCGCTCCCGGGAAAAGCTCGGAGGGCTTCTCGTGCGCAGTCCGGCCGACGGGCTGCTGCTCATCCCGTCCGCGGCCGACCTCCCCGGCCGATACGTCAAGAAGGGCGAGGGGCTGGGCTACGTGGTCGACTTCCCGAGGGCGGTCGTCCGGATCGCCGTCGACCAGGACGACGTCGAGCGGATCCGCCGGAGGGTCACGAAAGTCGAGGGCCGGCTCGCCGGGGCGATCGGAACCGTCATTCCCGCCACCGTCGTCCGCGAGGTGCCCACCGCATCCAACGATTTGCCGAGCCAGGCGCTCTCCGTCGCCGGCGGCGGTCTGATTGCCGTTTCTCCGGAGGGGGGCGGGCGGAAGCCGAAGTCGATCCGGCGATTCTTTACTTTCGACATCGCCCTGAAGGACGCCCCGATCCGGCGTGTGGGCGAACGCGCGTTCATCCGCTTCACCCATCAACCCGAGACGCTGGGAGACCGCTGGATCCGGTCGCTCCGCCGGCTCCTGCTCAGCAAGTTCGACCTGTAGCGGCGGCCTTCCCATGCTGCGCGACCTCCTCGACCATCCGCCGGCCACGCACGAGAATCGCTCCGAGCGTCCGGATCCGACGCCGGGCGCCCTCGAGTCGGCTTTCGACGCCGTCGGCGGGTTTGTCGGGCGGCTGATCCGCTCCCGCCTCCGCAGTCCGGATCGAATCATTTCCCTCGTGGCGTCGCACGCCGGTGAAATGACCCGGATGAGCGACGATGGATTGCGCGCCGAGGCGGGCCGGCTCGGCGCCGAAATGCGGCGAAACGGCTTCCGCGACGACCTGGTCGGCCGCACGTTCGCGCTGATCCGCGAGACGGCGACGCGGACGGTCGGCAAGCGCCACTACGACGTCCAGCTCATGGGCGGGTGGGTGCTGCTTTCGGGTTCGGTCGCCGAGATGGAAACGGGCGAGGGGAAGACGCTGACGGCGACGCTGGCCGCCGGGACGGTCGCGCTCGCCGGCGTACCGGTCCACGTCCTCTCGGTCAACGACTACCTCACCGCGCGCGACGCCGAGGAAATGGGGCCGGTCTACCGGGCGCTGGGTCTCCGCGTCGGATGCGTCGTCCACGACGTGGCGCTCGACAGGCGGCGCGAGCAATACCTGTGCGACATCGTCTACTGCACGAACAAGGACGTGGTGTTCGACTACCTGCGCGACCGTCTGGTGCTCAAGGAGTTCGGCGGGATGCCGCTGCGCCTGCAGGCCGAGGCGCTCTACGAACAGGGGGCGCGGAGCCGTCGCCTCATGCTGCGCGGCCTGCATTACGCGATCACGGACGAGGCCGACTCCCTCCTGATCGACGAGTCGCGAACGCCGCTGATCATCTCGGGCGCGGTGGTCGGCCGCGACGAGATCCGTTTCCTAGAGGATGTCCTCGACTTCGCCAGGGCGCTCGAAAACGGCACCGACTTCAAGCTCGACCTGAACAAGCGCATCGTCGTCGTGACCGCGGAGGGCGACCGCAAGATCGACGACTTTCCCCTGCCGACCGGGTCGCCCTGGATCAACAGCATCCGCAAGAACGAAATGGTCCGGCGCGCGGTCTCGGCGCTCTACCTGTTCGACCGCGACAAGGAATACCTGGTCCGCGACGGCAAGGTGCAGATCATCGACGTGTTCACCGGCCGCGTGATGCCAGACCGTTCGTGGGAGCAGGGGCTGCAGCAGCTCATCGAGATCAAGGAAGGGTGCGAGCCGAGCACCCAGCAGGATACCGTCGCCAAGATCAGCTACCAGACCTTCTTCCGGAAGTACCGCCACCTCTCGGGGATGACGGGCACCGCGAAGGAGGTCCGGGGAGAGCTGGGGACGGTCTACGGCCTGCCGGTGATCCGGATCCGGACCCACCGGGCGCTGCGGCGGCAGAAGCTTCCCACGCGCATCGTGGCGACGATCGCCGGGAAGGAGCAGTTGCTGCTTCAGCGGATCGGCGAGATCCACGCGACGGGGCGTCCCGTCCTCGTCGGCACCGGCTCGGTCGCCGCCTCCGAGCGGCTGAGCGCGTTTCTTGCCGGGGTGGGATTGCCGCACCGGGTCCTCAATGCGAAGAACGACCGGGAGGAGGCGGCCATCGTCGCCCGCGCGGGGGAAATGGGCTCGGTCACCATCGCCACCAGCATGGCCGGCCGCGGCACCGACATCAAGCTCGGCCCCGGCGTCGAGGCGCTCGGCGGCCTCCACGTCATCCTGACCGAACGCAACGAGGCCGCGCGGATCGACCGACAGCTGGCCGGCCGTTGCGCGCGCCAGGGAGACCCCGGCATCTACGAGGAGATCCTGTCGCTCGAGGATCCGCTGCTCGAAGGCGGAGCGGGGGCCGCGGCGTGGATCCTCCGGCGGATTCCCTCGGGGTCGCCCCTGTGGTCGTTCGTGGCCGGGTCGGCGATCGACCGGGCCCAGAAAAGGACGGAAAGCCACTACCGGCGGATGCGGCGCGACCTCTTCCGGCAGGATTCCCAGTCGAAAAACCGGATGTCATTTTCCGGCCGCGAGGAGTAACCTCCTGAATATGATGAGAATGAAGCGCTTTCTAGCAGTCGTTTGCCTAGCCGGAATCCTGTCGCCCGTCCGGCCCATGGCCGCTCCGCGCGCGATTCCCGCCGAGGAATTCGACGCGATGATCTACCCCAACGAGACCGTCAAGCTGAGCAGCCAGATCGCCGGAATCCTCGAGGAGGTCTCCGTCGAAAGAGGGGACGTCGTCAAGGCGGGACAGGTCGTGGCGCGTCTCAAGGCCGGCGTCGAAAAGGTCGAGGTCGCCCTCGCCGGCGCCAATGTCGACTACCAGAGGCGCAAGATCGAACGGAACGCCGAGCTGGCCCGGAAGAAGCTGATTTCCGCGCAGGAGAACGACGACCTCGAGGGCGATCTCAAGAAGGGCGAGCTGATCCTCCAGGAGGCCGGGGAAAAGCTCAAGATGCGGACCATCCTCTCGACCGTCGACGGCGTCGTGACCGAACGGTTGCTGTCGCCCGGCGATTACGTGGGCGAGGCACCCATCCTCAAGATCGCCAGCATCGATCCGCTCAAGGTCGAGGTCATCGTCTCGGCCCGCAAGTACGGATCGATCCGCAAGGGAATGCGCGCCGAGATCCGTCCCGAGGCGCCGGTCGGCGGCCTCTATTACGGGAAGGTCACGATCGTCGACAAGGTCATCGATCCGGCGAGCAGCACATTCGGCGTCCGGATCGAGTTGGCCAACCCCGGCTTCCGGCTGCCTTCGGGGCTGAAATGCCGCGTCCGGTTCCTCAAAGAGCCTTGATCCCCGTCCGCCCCGACATATTCGACGTGACCGGCTCCCGCGAGGCGATCTCGATCGATTTCGGGACGGTTTCCGGCCTTGGTCCCGATCGGAACGGCGTGGCCGCCACGCTCGAGACGCGCGTCATCATGTCGCCGCTGATCGCCGCCCGCGTCGCCACGCTTCTCGAAAACAACATCCGCAAATACGAGGCCGCCTTCGGCGAACTGACGCAGGAAGTGCCGCCCCGGCCCGTGGGCCGGACCGAGTCCGACCTGCTGTTCGACCCGGTGCCCGGCCTGAGCATCGACGGAAGCGCCGACCGGGCCGCCTTCCTGTTCGAGTCGGTCGAGCGTCTCGGCATCCCCTACGCCTACGAACGGTCGTTCAAGCTGATGGCCGGCACGATCCTCCCGAACCGCTTCCTGTGCGGGGTCAAGAAGGGTTTCCTCGGGGACGGATCCGACGGGATCCTGATCGAACTCTGCCGCAAGATCGGGATGCCGCCGCAGTTCCTCGAAACGTTCGCAAGCCGTGTCCAACACGCCGACTACGTCCATTTCGGCTTCGAAGAGGGCGTTTCCGGCTGCATCTACAAGGTCTACATCGAATTCGACGTCGGCCTGAAGCGGGAGCATGTCGACCTCCGCCACATGCCGGCGGAACCGTTCGAACTCCACATCGCGTTCAAGTGGTCTCCCGCGGACGAGTCGGTCCGCGCCGTTTCCCGGTACACCGGTTTTCCATTCATGACGAAGGAAACGATCGAAGGGCGGATCGCCGACATCTGCCGCGACGCGCCGGACGGCGAGTGCCTCGGACTGACGGGCCGCCTCCTCGACCGGGTTTACGGAAAGCTGCCGCTTCACGGTTTCTTCTACGTCGAGGTCCGGGAGGAGGGCAACCCGAGGGTTTCCTTCGACGTGAAGGTCTACGAGGCGGGAATCCCGATGCGGGAGATCTTCCCGATCGCCGACGGCTACCGCAGGCACTTCGCCATTCCCGACGACCGCTTCCTCCCGCTGTACGAGCGGATCGGCGATTCGACGTTCGGGCACGTCACGGGGGGGATCGACCGGAGCGGGAACGAGTTCCTGACGCTCTATTTCGGAGTCGAGTGGCGCTGATCCGGCAGCAGCGGTTCGATCAGGTGCACCGGCAGTTTCAGCGTCCGCTCCAGAATCCCCAGCAGTCCCGACCCGACACCGGCCGTCGGAATGATCGAAACGCCCGGGTCGCCGAGCGGCCCGCTGACCTTGAACGGAACCGCGACCAGCCGTCCCTTCAGGATATAGCGGACGATCGGGATCAGCCGGATGATCGAATCGACGGTCTTGAACGGAGATGCGACCAGGACGGCGTCCACGGTTTTCCGGGAGATATCGACCTCGCCCTCCGCCGCGATGTTCGCGGAGGCCGCGTCGAGCACCAGGTGGGGAACCTTGATCCGTCCGTTCGCGAGTTCGCCCTTGATCTTCAGCGAGTTGTAGGCGAAGCCGTCTTCAGCGAGATCCGGCACCTTCCCGACTAGAATCTGGGTGACGTTCAGCAGGGCGAGCACCTTCATCAGGACGTTGGCCTTGTGGATCCGGCCTTTTCGCGCCTCGAACGACAGCGGGCCGTGCAGTGAGGACACGAGCGCATCGCCCCGGCCCACCCCGGTCACGTGCGCGGACAGCGTGTACGTCCCGGTCATCCGGAAATCCTTTTCCCCCATGCACGCGAGCGACGCCTCGACCGGCTGATCTGCCGCCGTCGCCTTGAGGTCGACCGACGTCCCCTCCGGGGTGACGCGAATGGCTCCGGATGTCTCGATGCCGCAAAGCTTCGACTCGTTCACGACCACCGACACCGCCTGGGGGGCCAGCCCGACATCGGCCCGGAACGGCTTCCATGCGAACGTCTTCCATGTGAACGCGTCCGCGGTCACCCGGACCGTTCCGGTGACCGGGAGCCGCCACGGCCTTGCCGAAGTTCCGGGGGCGGGGCCGTACCGCGCGAGTTCATGTTCGATCTCTTCCCATGAAAACGTGGAGGCGTGGACGTCGAGGTCGGCCGTGATGCCGTCGGTGCCGTTGACGAGCGTCCCCTTGAGGGTGAACGGTTTCCCATCCCACGCGAGATCGGCCGGGCCCACGGTGAGGCGGACGCCCGCGGCCTCGAGGGAAAGGCGGGAAACGGTCAGCGGGCCCAGCAATTCGGGAAAGTGAAGCGACCGGGCTTCGAGCGTCCCCTTCGCGTGGATTCGAACCACGTTGTCGCGCGGAATCCGGAGGCGGATGTCGCCCGCGATCCACTCGTTTCCCGGTTCCCTGCCCGGAAACAGACGGCTGACCGAGGAGGCGGCCAGATGGCCGGCGAAACGGAGCGTCAATCCGCCAGGCGTGTGGCTCAGGGAGCCGGTTGCGTCGGAGTCCGCGTCGCGAAGCGATGCCGACCGGATCTCGAGCGCTCCCGGACGGCCCGACAGATCCAGGGTGACGACCGGCCCGTCCGTGACGGAGAAGGAGCCGGAGAGGGCCGCCGTGTTGTCGTCTGCGAGCATGAGGCGCACCCCCGAAAGGGTGACGGGCGCGCGCGGGGAGAAGGCGGGCGGGAGCTTGCCGAGCGCCATTAAGCGACGGACCGATTCGGGACCGAGGATGCCTCCGAGACCCGACGCCTCGACGGCGTGCCTTTCCCCCCGGATCCCGGTCCACGCCCCGGACCCGGCCAGTTCGGCGTCTAGCAGCGATCCCCGCAGCGCCTCGAAGGCAAGCGAGTCCGCCGCCGCCGTGACCTTTCCGGAGTGGAGCGTCAGCGGTCCCGGAAGTTTGCCCCCCGACAGGCGAAGCTCGTGCATCGTTCCGGTACCTTCGAATCGCAGCGACTGCGGCCGGAGCAGCGCGCCCTCCAGCCGGGAGACCGACAGGTCAAGCGTCCCCCCGGAGGCCGTGATCCCTCCGGTTGCGGAGGCCGCCCAGGGCGACGTCGCGACCCAGGCCGAGATTTCCCCCGGGTCGGCCTCGACCCGGCCGGAAACGTTGTCGACCGGGTAATCGCCGCCAACCTTCATGCGACCTGAAACGGCCGAGAACTTTGTGCGGCCGAGCGTGCCCGAGTGCCCGGTGAGCCGGATCGTGTCCCCGGACAGTGCGAAGAAACCGTCTGAAACCGTGAAGGGGAGGGGAACCCTCCGGTGCCGCCCGGCGAGCCGGATCGAAGATGCGGCCACGGCGGTGCGGACCCCCGAATCGTCTCCTTCCAGCGTCAGTCGTCCGGTCGCGCTCCCCTCGAGCGAGGAGATGTCGGCGAAGAGCGCGGCGGCCTCTGCGGGTAGCGGAAGGCGGGCCATGACGCCGGGGAGCTGCGACAGGTCGGCGTGCAGAGGGGCTTCGACCCGGAACGGAGTTCCTTTCCGGGCGAAGGAGACCGCGACGGAGGCATCGGATGTCCGGGAATTCCCGAGTGAAGCGGAAATGCCGCGTGCTTTCAGCGCTCCCCCGTCGAGTGACACGTCGCCGCGCACCGCTTCAAGATCCAGATTTCCGGGGCCGACATGGATCAGGGCGTCGCGAAGGCTCGCCCGCAGCCTCATCGCGGCCAGGGTGGCCAACCCGGACGGGAAACGTCCCTGCGATGAAATGTCGAGCGACGGGATCGTGCCGCCCCGGAGCCAGTCGAAGATGTCGGGGAGGGGGTCGAGGTCGCCCGCGAAGGAAAGGAGGGTCTCCCGGGCCGCTCCGATATTCACATTCCCGGCATGGAGGGAGGCTGTTGCCCGGGAGGTGGGGAAATCCAGGTGGAAATCTCCGGACGCGTCGAGTCGCGGGGCGGATGCGGACAGCCGGAGCGCGTTCAGCGCCAGCGCCTTCTCGTCGAGGCGGATCGCGCCGGAGAAACGGATGTCGCGGGCATCGATTCGTCGGGCGGAACGACGGACGGAAATCGCGGGGACGCTTCCCTTGAAATCGGCGCGCAGCGTCCGGAAGTCGGCGCATTCGAAATCGGCTTCGGCATCGGGGAAGGCGCCGGAAAGGACGAGGGCGGGGTGCGGAGGCAGGAACGGCGCCAGCTTGTCGCCCGCGAGGTGCGTGACGCGGAACGTCCCGGTGGCCTTGAGGCCGTCGGGGTCCAGGCGGACCTTCGCCGTCAGCCGTTCCCAAAGCGACGACGCGCAGGCGATTTCAATGTCGAGCCTGCCGGGGGGCGCATCGATGCGAGCGGAGAGGCCGGTCGCGTCATACAGGACGATGCCGTCCCGCAGGAGCGTCAGTCGTCCGCGCGACAGTTCGATCACCGCACCCGGAATGGCGTCCGAAAGGGCGGTCAGCAGCTTCGCGCTCTTCTCGCGGAGCTCCCGGAGCGTCAGCGGTTTTTTGTGCGCATTGTCCGTGGACGGAAGGGTGATCCGGAAATCGGGCGCGTCGGCCTGCACTTCCGCAAGCCGGAATTCCTTTCGGAAGAGGGAGATGATCGTGGGGGATATCTTCAGCGTCTCGACCGTCCCGTCGGCGATTCCCGGGATCAGCACTTTTGCCCGGTGCAGCACGACCCGGGGGCGCGGAAAGAAAGCGAGTTCGATCCGTTCGCACGAGAGGCGCGCGCCGAACGCGCGGGAGGCGGTTTCCATGATGCGGACGCGGACCGCGTCCAGGTTGATCCACCGGGGCGCGAAAAGGAGCCCCCCGAAGAGCGCGAGGAGGGTCAGTAGAATTGCGGCCGCCGTCCGTAAACCGATTCGTCGCATCTTCGATTCCTCTCCGATGCCCCGATTATAATACCGACCTGCCGGAACCGGCCCTCGAAACCGTCCAGGAACAGCTTTCGGGATCGTTGCAAACCCGCGTTCGCGTCACCCCCGTTTCCCTTGGCGACGCGGAGATCATCGAAGTCGGTGCGCCGGTCTACCCGATGCAGGCCCGGTTGCGCCCGGCGTCTTTCGCGGCATAAAGGGCGGCGTCGGCCCGGGCGATCAGCCGCTCGACGGTCTCGCCCTGATGCAGGAGGGCGATGCCGATGCTGACCGTCAGCCGAACGGGTTCCCCCGCGTCCACCGCCGCCTTCAGCGATTCCACGTGCTCCCGAAGCCGTTCCGCGGCCGACGACGCCTGGTCCAGCGGCGTCTCGGGCATGATCACGAGGAACTCCTCCCCGCCGTAGCGGCAGACGACGTCGTATCCCCGGAGCGTGGACCGGATCGCCTGCGCGACGGCCTTGAGAACCGCATCGCCGGCACCGTGCCCGCGCGTGTCGTTGACCCGCTTGAAATGATCGATGTCGACCATGAGGACCGACAACGGCCTTTCCTGACGCCTGGCTCTCGCCTCCTCCAGCTCGGCCAGGCGGAACATTTCCCGACGGGTCAAAAGCCCCGTCAGCGAGTCGCGGGTCGCCATCTCGACGAGCCGCTCCTCGGCCGCCCGAAGCTCGGTCAGGAAGGAGCGGGAAATGGTGCCGATGATCCCGAAGGTGACTCCGAGGATCGCCAGCGCGGACAGCAGGAGGTAGTCGCGGTGGATCCTGATCCGCCGGATCAGCCTAGTGGCGTCGATCGTCACGCTGATGCCGCCCCGGACATCCCCCTCCTTGTATCCCTGGAATGCGTGGCAGAGAAGGCAGGCTTTCCCGACCGCGAGAGGCGCCATGTACCGGAAGAAGGTCTTCCCCGCCCGGGTTTCGTAGACGGATGCCTCCTTCGCGCCCCGTTTGAAATCGGAGAGCGCCGCACGCTCGAAGCCGTCGGGTGCGTTCGCCGGGTTGAGCGGTTTGTCGCTCGTGATCCGGAACCCGAAGACGCCGTTCTTTTCGGCGAGTTCGGATATCTCGCGCGTGACGAGCGCGGGGTTCTTGAGGGTGTACGCTTCCCCCGATTCGTCCCGGATCACGACCTTCAGGCCGGGAACCTTGAGGAGCCACGGGTTGTTTTCGACGCCGGGCCGCATCCGGACGTAAACCCCGCCATGGTCGGATATCCATTCGCGGTGGAGGACGATCTGGGTGAAGAAGGCGCGGCCCTGCCCCAGCATCTGCTCGCGAAGCATCGCGGTAGCATCGATGTGGAAGCCCCAGAATATCGAGAGGATGACCGGGGCGACGAGGAGGAAGAGCCACCAAAGGTATTTCCGGACGAACCTGGACGAAAAGGTTTCCGGTGGGGGAACCCGGGAAGGGGGGAATGTCATGGACCGGTGCCCGATCCGTCAGCGCCTGGGCGACCAGGACGCGGAACCGATCCCCGGCAGTCCTGAAAAGACGCGGCGCGAGGTGCGTCCGTCGATCGAGATGATCCGCAATTCGGAGCGGCCCTTTTCCTGGAATGTGTATGCCAGGAATCGTCCGTCCGGGGAAAAGGTCGGGTCGATGTAATCGCCGCCGCCCGAGAGGAGCTGGCGAAGGTCGGACCCGTCGGGGCGCACGAGCATCAGGGAGAATTTGCCGTGTTCCTGCGAGGTGAAGGCGATCTGGTCGCCCGCCGGGGACCAGCAGGGCGAGGTGGCGAATCTCCCCGCCGGGGTGATCAGCCGCTCGGACGCCGTTTTCCCGAGTTCCTTCACGAATATGCCCGGGGAACCGTTCCGGTCGGAGACGAACGCCATGAGCGTCCCGTCCGGCGAGACCGTCGGCGAGGTCGAAATGGCGCCGCTGGCGACGCGGGCCGGGCTCTCGCCGTCAACCGGCAACGCGTAGATGTCGGTGCTGCCGGATTCGCTTTTGGAATAATAGAGGATGTCGCCGGATGGGGAGAAGCCGCCGGGCGACATGGAGGAGCCGGACGAGACGAGGACGTCTTCGCGCCGGGATTCGACGTCGAGCAGGTAGATCCGGGGAACACCGGTTCTGAAAGACGTGAAGGCGATCGTGCGGCCGCCCGGCGCCCAGCGCGGGAACAGGTTGAAGCTCCCGTTGCCCGTCACCTGCCTCAGGTTTTCCCCGTCGATCCCGACGACGTAGATTTCCTTGCCCCGGCCGGTTTCCCCCCCGGCGACCGGGTGGGCGGAAAAGGCGATATCGGTGTCGAAGATGCCCCGAACCCCGGTGAAAGCGAACGGGACGTCGTTCGCGAGCCGGTGAGCGGCCATCCGGTGCCCTCCCGGCGGGGCCGAGTACTTCCTCCCGAAAATCAGGGCGTTGCCGGCCGTGTCGAGGATCCGCACCTCGAGCGTCAGGGCGTCGGCCCGTTGCCCCACTTTTCCGGCCAGCACGGCCCCAGCCGCTTCCGGGGCGACCAGGTCGAATGTCGAAGTCAGCCCGAGGTCGCCCGCGACGATCGCCGCGATTTCCCTGCCGAGCCCGGGAGATGCATCTCCTTCTACGACGAAGTCGGGGATCGCCAGCGCGATCCTGTGTTCGCCGGAGAGTTCCCGGCCCGCTTCCGCCTTTCGCGCCGCCTTGCCCGCCCCCGTGCAATAACCGTCGGTCCCCGATGTAAAGAAAAATGCCAGCAGCGCCGGAAAGAGCCAGATCATTTCACGCCGTCTTCCAGGCATCGAGCGATTCCTCCGATATGACTTCCCGCTTGAAACCCGCGGGGGAAAGGTTCGTAATGTTAATCAGGGTATCAATCGGGACGGCAACCTCCAGACCAACGTTAACAACCGGAGGTACGAAGCGATGTTCTCTCCCACCGGTCTCTACGCATGCGCCGCCTTGTTCATCTCGATCATGTTCGCATCCAGGTTCCTCTCAAGGAAAAAGACGGCGGGGCTGGTCCTGGCCGCGGCCGCTTTCACGGCGGTCGAGTCGGGGCTCCTGACCGATTTCGGGCTGCCGCTGCCCGCAGGCCTGCTGCTGGTCCTTGCCGGGATCCGGGTGCAGCTTTTCGCCTCGGCCGCAATCCTGGCGATCAACCTGCTGCTGGGATGGCTCCTCTTTCGGCTGATCCCGGGGCACGGGGCGCACCCGCACCACGCCTGACGGGCCGGGTCACCCGCCGGTTGCCGGCGTTCCCTCGATGGCCTGCCGCACCTTCGCGGTCAGCGCCTTGGTGCGGTAAGGCTTCTGGATGAAGCCGGCCAGCCCTTTCCCGATGAAATGGTCGACCGTCTCCTGCTCGTTGTAGCCGCTCGACAGGACGACGCGCACGGCCGGATCGATCCGCCGCAATTCGCGGAACGCCTCCTCGCCCCCCATTCGCGGCATGGTCATGTCGAGGATGACCGCCGCGATCGCCTCGGGACGGTTCCGGAACAATTCCACCGCCTCGACGCCGTCCGACGCGGTCAGGACCGTGTATCCCGCCCCTTCGAGCATCATCCTGGCGACATCCAGCACCGCTTCCTCGTCGTCCGCGATCAGCACGATTCCCGCCCCCCGCGTCTCGGCCGCATCGGATCCGGCGGAAGGAGGAACCGAAGCGAAGCCGACCTCCGGCGAAGTCGGCGCGATGGCCGGGAGCATGACCTTGAACGTGGTGCCCGTCCCCGGCTCGCTGTAGACGCGGAGCCCGCCCTTGTGGCTCCGGACGATGCCGAGCGCCGCCGCGAGCCCCAGCCCCCGCCCCGTGTGCTTGGTCGTGAAAAACGGGTCGAAGATCTTGTTCCGCGTCTCCCGGTCCATTCCGCAGCCGGTGTCGGAAACCTCGACGAAGGCGTAGCGGCCGTCGGCCATGGGACCGTCCAGATAGCTTCCCGACAGGTAGGTGGCGTCGACATCCACCGTTCCCGTGCTCACCGTGATGACGCCGTTGGAATCGCCCAGCGCGTCGGAGGCGTTCGTGATCAGGTTCATGACGACCTGACGGACCTGGGTTGCGTCGGCGTCGACCCGGGGAAGCTCCGCGGCCAGGTTGAACTTGATGTGCGCCCGCTTCGAGATCACCGTGTCGAGCAGGTGTCCCATCTCCTCGACGAGGCGGGACAGGTTGATCGGCTCGACCACGAACCGGCCCCTGCCGGAATAGGCGAGCATCTGGTTGGTCAGGTCGGCGGCCCGGGTGGCGGCGGAATCGATCCGCTGGAGGTAAGGACGCACGGGCGATTCCGGCGGCGCCATGCCGAGCGCGAGGTCCACGTTGCCCAGCATGCTGACCAGCAGGTTGTTGAAGTCGTGGGCGATGCCGCCCGCGAGGACCCCGAGGCTTTCGAGCTTCTGGGTCTGGAGGAACCGCTCCTCGAGCTTGCGCCGCTCTTCCTGCGTCTTCTTGAACTCGGTGATGTCCTCGGCGACCTCGATGAAGCCCCGGACCTCGCCGCCTTCGTCCCTGACCGGAAACGCCTGGATCCTGACCCAGAATGCGACGCCGTCGGCGCGGACGTTCTGGACCTCGGTCGTGACCGGCCTGCCGGTCTTGATGGCCGCGACCCCCGGGCAATGGGCGCAGATTTCGCCGCGCCTCTCGAATTCGCGGTGGCAGATCTTGCCGATGAACTCGGACGGAGGGCGGCCGATCAGCCGCCCCTGGGCCGCGTTGGCCATGACGACCCGGTGCTGCAGGTCGACCAGCGTGATGCCGAGGTCGACGTTCTCGACGAGCGTCCGGTAACGTGCCTCGCTTTCGCGGTGTTCGGCGGCGGCCCGGTCGCGTTCGACCAGCAGCCGATCGGAAAGCGCCTTGCCCTCCCTTAATTGCCGGAACAGTTCCCCCCAGTAGGTGGCCAGGAACAGCGGGATCGCCCAGATGCCGAGATTGTGCCGGATGGGGGCGATGAGGTCCTGCCATGCCCTGAACCCGATCGAGAGGTTGACGGCCATCAGGAACTCGTCGAGGAACAGGAAAAGGAATGCGGCGAAAAGCGGGATGGGGACCGGGGTGCCCCTCAGCCGGACCGGGAGCAGCAGCCCCAGAACCAGCGCCATCATCGCGGATGCCGCGATCCTGAACGCCATGTCGCCCCAGTAAAGGCCGAATTCGGCCAGCCTGGCGGCGATCAGCTCGGGGTGACGGTCGAGGAAGCCGATCCAGCCCGGTGCGGTCGCCAGGTAAAGCAGGACGAACAGGGCGATTCCCCCGACGAGAAACCGCTTTCCCCAACGCCTGGCGGGAATGAAGTAGTTGAGGAAGGATGCGCCGAGCAGGATCCGGCCGATGTCGGTCAGCGCGTGTTCCATCGGAGGGAAGAGGCGGTAGGAGACGAGGGCAGGCACGAAGCCACGGGATGTCCCGTATTCGAGTGCGAACAGCAGGAATTCCCTCGACAGGCCGACGGTCGAGGCGATGGCGATCCAGAGGTCGCGCTTTTCGCCCGTTCGCCGGTACTGCTGCGAGGAAACCACGGCCAGCACGACCCAGAAAAACGCCGCGAGCAGGAAACGGACCGCGTTGTTTCCGGGATCGCCGCCGCCGGCGCCGAACTGCCGGAGTATTTCAAGTATTTCCTGCGTCAAGAACCCCTCGTGGCGCACACCTGTACTGTCGACCCTGTCCGTCTGTTATCTATCGGCAAAACGCGCGCGGATGTTTATAGGGATTTTTCCGGGGTCGTCCAGCGGTCGTACCCGAGCAGGAGCAGAAGGCCGGGTATCGCCGCGAGGGCGCTGATCACGAAATAGGATTCCCATCCGGCCGATTTCGCGATCCAGCCTGTCGGGGCGCCCACCACGACGCGCGTGACCGCCATGAGGCTCGTCAGGAGCGCGTATTGCGTGGCGGTGAAGCGGCGGTTGCACAGGCTCATCAGGAAGGCCGTGTAGGCGGCGTTGCCCATGCCGCTGCACAGGTTTTCGGATCCGATGGCGAACACCATCAACGGGTAATTTTTCCCGAAGCGCGCCAGCGCGAGAAACGACAGCGTCGAGACCGACTGCAGCACACCGAAGATCCAAAGGCACCGCTTGATCCCGAAACGCGTGACCGCGGCCCCGCCCGCCAGCGTCCCGACGATCGTCGCGACCATTCCGAACAGCTTGTAGACGGAGCCGATCGCGGTCTTCGTGAAGCCGGCCTCCATGAGGAAGGGCGTCACGAGCGCGTTGGCCATGACGACGTCGAGCTTATAAAAGAGGATGAAAAGCAGGATCCACGCGGCGCCGGGCCGGGACAGGAATTCGACGAACGGATCGACGACGGCTTCCTTGAGGTTCACGGGCGGCTTGACGGCGAGCCGCGGTTCCGGCGCGAAAAGCGACGCGACGACGCCGACGCCCATCCCCCCCGCCATCAGCAGGTAGACGGCCTTCCACGGAATCCGGTCGGCGAGGATCAGCGCGGCGCCGCCCGATACGATCATCGCCACCCGGTAACCGAGAATGTGGACGCCGACGCCGGGACCGATCTCGTCGGGCTCGAGCAGCTCGGTGCGCCACGCGTCGACCACGATGTCCTGGCTCGCGCTGAAGAAGGCGACCAGCAGGGCGAGGAGCGCCAGCAGGCCCGTGTGCGCCTTCGGGTCCGAAAAGGCCATGGCGGCGATCGTGGCGGCGAGGGCGCCCTGCGCAACGATCATCCAGCCGCGGCGCCTGCCCAGGAAGGGGGGGACGAAGCGGTCCATGACCGGCGACCAGATGAATTTGAGCGTGTACGGAAGACCGGCGAGGGAAAAGACGCCGATGACCGCGAGGTCGACCCTCTCGGTCGCCATCCAGGCCTGAAGCGTCGAACCGGTCAGCGCGAGGGGCAAACCCGAGGAGAAGCCGACCAGCAGCACCCAGAAGATGCGGCGATTGCCGAAGGCGGACAGCAGGGAAGTCATGGGGAATACGGTAACACAGCGTCGCGGGACGCCTATCCCGGAGGCCCTGAAATAAAAAAATCAAACGCCATTAAAGTTTTCCCCAAAGCGGTCCGAATAGTATCAGAGGCACGATTCCGCGCTATCAGGCACAAGAGGGGCAGATGATGGAGTGTGTATGGACTTGAGGAAATCCGTGGCCGCCGCCGGGATCGCGATTTTCCTCCTTGCCGCGTCATGCGCCGTTCCACTCCGGGTCCTCGCGGACGGGGAGCAGCGCATGATCGGCACCCTCGCGAAAATCGTCGCATCCTCCGATGGAAAATCGGCCGAAGTCACCCTCAAGGACATCAAGACCGGCAAAGACGTCAGAATCGTGGTCACCAACGAGCTGACCCTCGACAAGTTCAAATACGGAAAGACCGTCGTCGGCGACCAGATCCGCGCGAAGTACGAGGAAGAAGGCGGAAAGAACAAGTGCACCTACTTCAAAAAGGTGGCGGGCGAATAGCCCCGCGCAGGAAGGCCGGCGCGTTTTGCGAAAGATGAGCCTCGCCAAAAAACTGATCTCCGGCTTCCTCTGCGTCGCCGTGATCGTGGCCGTCGTCGGCATCGCCGGCTACGGCGGACTCCGCTACGCGAGCCGCAGCCAGGCGGCCATCAACTCGGTGTACCTGCCCGGCGTAAACGGGCTCTGGATGATCAAGGACGGCGTCGACGTGGTGCGGCGCGTCGAACTGGTCATGTTCCTCACCCAGCTGTCCCCGGCCGAGCGGGCGGGCCAGAAAAAAAATCTGACGACCGCCTGGGGCAAGGCCGAAGCCGGGTGGGCGATCTACGCCCCGATCCCGAAACAGGGCGAGGAGTCGGCGCTCTGGGAACAGTTCCGGGCGGCATTCGGCGAATACAAGCAGGCGCACGAACGGGTGATCGACCTTCTCGACAAGTCGCCCGACGATCGGGAAAACGCCTACGACATCGCCAGTTCGGAAGGGCGCGACAAGTTCAAGGCCGTGCAGACGCTGATCGACAAGCTGCTCGCGACCAACGGGGCGGCCGCCGAACTGGCGGTCAAGGCTGCCGACCGCCAGGCCGCCGTCACCGGCTATTTCGCGCTGGGCATGGCGATCCTGGGCGTCGCGGCCTCTCTCCTGCTCGGCATCCTGCTCTCCTCCGGGATCGCCCGCAACATGAAGGCCATCGTCGAGTCGCTTAGGGACAATTCCGGCCAGGTCCAGGAGACCGCGGTGGTCCTGACCGAGTCCGCCCGGCAGCTTTCCGAGGGGGCCGCCGAAGAGGCGTCATCGCTCGCGGAAACATCCTCCTCGATGGACGAGGTCTCCGCGATCGTCAAAAAGAACACCGAAAACGCTTCCCAGGCCCGGACGCTGGCCGACCGGGCCGGCGAGAGCGTCGAGCGGGCGAACGTCTCGATGGGCGCGATGCTTGAGTCGATGCAGGACATTTCCGCGAGCAGCGAGGAAACCGGCAAGATCATCAAGACCATCGACGAGATCGCCTTCCAGACCAACCTGCTGGCGCTCAACGCGGCCGTCGAGGCGGCGCGCGCCGGCGAGGCCGGAGCCGGCTTCGCGGTCGTGGCCGACGAGGTCCGCAATCTGGCGCAGCGTGCGGCGAGCGCGGCGAGGAATACCTCCGAACTCATCGAGGGCGTGATCCGGAAGATCAGCGGGGGCACGGCGCTCGTCGAGAAGACCAACGCCGATTTCAAGGATGTCGCCGATTCCGTCGGAAGCGTGACCCGGCTCGTGGGCGAGATCGCCGACGCGTCGAAGGAACAGTCCCAGCGGATATCCGACGTGGGCCGGCTCGTTTCGCAAGTGGGGCGGGTGACGCAGCGCACCGCCGCGCAATCGGAGGATATCGCCAATTCCGCCGAGGATCTGAGCTTCCGCTCGGCCTCGCTCGAGGGCACGGTGACGAAAATCCTCGCGCTTGTCGAAGGGGGGGCCGAAGGCGTCCATCCCGCAAACGGGAAAGCCGCACTTTCCCAGGCGACCGCCCGTCGGGGAACCCACCGGGCGCTTCCCGCGAGGGGGACATCGCGATGATCCGGCGCGCGGGCATTCTCCTGGCGACGCTGTTCCTTTCGGCGCTCATTCCGGTCGAGCCCCTTTTCGCGGGCGGCGCGTCCGGCAAGGTCGTCTCCGCCGACGCGGAAAAGGTGGTCGTTCAGCTCGCCGCGGGCAAGGGATCCGCTTTCCCGACCGGCATGCGCGACGTCGAGATCAAGAAGGACGGCGCCATGATGGTTCGGGGCCGGATCACCGGGTCGGCCGGCGACAAGATCACGCTCAAGGTCGTCAAGGGGAAAAGCGGCGGCCTGTCCGCAGGCGCAACCGTCGAGGTGGAACAGTCGACGGCGGCGGAAGGAATCGACGGATGCTGACATACATTGATAATCCAGTGACGAATGAGGAGCCAGTGCCCATGACCCGAAGAATCCTTGGACGAAACGTTCTTTTTTCAGCGGGCCTCCTGCTGCTCGCGGCCTTCGTCTCGACGCTCTGTCTCCCTGGCCCCGCCCGGGCCGAGAGGGCCGGCATCGGGTGGGAAGAGAGCATCGCGGCGAAGAAGGGGAAGGCGAAGACGATCGCCGACCTCGCCGCGTACTACGACTCCTCGTCCTGCGCGACCTGCCACAAGGAGGCGCACGCCCAGTGGCAGAACACGTCCCATTCAGCCTCGATCGTCGGGACGGGCCGCACGGCCGACGTCTTCTGGGCCTTCGTCCAGGAAGGCCTGATGAAGTGGAACCACTCCGGCGTCAAGGCGATCGCCGACGTCAGGGTCGAGCACCTCATGGAGTGCGCCAAGTGCCACCTCCCGCAACTGGCCGACGCCGAAGACGGCGTGGCGCGCGAGATCGTGTCCGTGCTTGCCGAGCGTCAGGGTGCGGCCGACCGGAAGGACGCCGCGGCGGCCGAAAAGGCCACGATGAAACTGAAGTCGCTGAACATCGGCTGCCTCATCTGCCACAACCGGAACGCGGTGATGCACAAGTGGGCAGACGGCTATCCCAAGGACGGAGAAATCTACGGGGGCAAGGAAGGAACGCACCCGGGCCCGGGATTTACGGTGCTCAAGAAAAGCCCGATCATGGGCGAGTCGATCCTGTGCGGCCAGTGCCACGGACTCGGGCCGAACCTCGAGATGGCCAACCCGACCCAGTGCACGACGCTTTACGGAAGCTACATCTACGCATACCGGTCGCAGGGCGGAAAGGAATCGTGCCAGGACTGCCACATGCGCCGGAACAAGGTCGGGCACGAGACCCGCGCGCTCTACGACCCGAAGCTGATCCAGTCCGCGCTCGACGTCAAGACGGTCACCCACGGATTCTTCTGGCGCGACAACCGCCAGTACGTGCCCCGGGTCATCGTCGATCTCACGATCCTCAACAAGGCGGGGCACGCCATCCCCGACAGTGTTTCCTCCAATCACCGGCTGCTCCTGTCCGTGACCGCGAAGAAAGCCGACGGGACGCAGGTGTTCAGCCAGGAAAAGGTCTACATGCAGGTGCCCCAGTATCTCGGGCGCGGCAACAAGATGGGGCGCGCGGCTTACGAAAAGACCGGCGTCGTCGAAGACTCCTCGCTTTTGCCCGGAGAGGCCGTTCACGAGAAGTTCGACTTCACGCTCGAGCCCGATGAAGCGGCCGCCGGAAAGAACAGGAAACTCTTTTCCGAACTCGAGGTCTACGTGACCATCCGGCAGCTGAACCCGGACGACGCCCAGAACAGCGCCGGCCACACGCTCTACCAAACCAGCCGAACCGTGACCATCGAGGAGAGGTAGTCTCTTATGTCTTCGACGCGATCCGTTCGCGCCCTATCGGTCATCTTCGCCCTCGCGCTGCAGTTCCTGCCCGCGTTGTGCGACGCCCTGCCCGCCGGAACAGGGTGGGAGAACACGATCGTGGCCCGCAGGGGAAAGGCGAAAACCGTCGCGGAGCTTTCGGCTCTCTACGATTCCACCCATTGCCGCGAGTGCCACCCGAAAGTCTATCGCGCGTGGGAACTGTCCGCCCACTCCGAATCCATCATGGGGAAGCGCCGGCCGGGCCGGAAGGCGCTGGCGATGCTGACGATTTTCGACATCGCGAAGGAAGAATGGCCTTTCACCAAGCTCGAATCGGTCTCCGACGTCAAGATCGAACACCTGATGGGATGCGCCAGGTGCCACCTTCCCCAGTTGGCCGACGCCGAGGACAGCGTGGCGCGGGAATTGTTCGGCGACTTCATCAAATGGCGTGACGCAAAGAAAAACAAGGACGAAGGCACGGCGGGCGACGTCGAGGAGAAACTGTCCGAGCTCTCGGTTACCTGCCTGATATGCCACAACCGGAACGCGGTCGTCCACAAGTGGACCGACGGCTTCCCGTCCTGGCGGGCGGTGTACGGCTCGGCCAACAAGCTGCATCCGGTCGGGAAGTTCCCCACCGTCGTTCAGAGCCCGATCCAGGACGAGGCGCTGGCGTGCGGGCAGTGCCACGGGGCCGGTGCCATTCTCGAGCGCGACAACCCGACCCAATGCCCCACCGGCTACGGTTTCTTCCTCTTCGACTACAAGGCCAGGGGCGGCGACGAGATCTGCCAGGACTGCCACATGCGCAAGGACAACCGCGGGCACAACATCCAGAGCTACCGCGATCCCGCGATGATCAAGGCCGCCCTCGACTTCTCCGTGGACGTCACGCCGATCGTCCTTCACGGCGAGGAGACGAAGCCCTCCGCCCCCG